>NZ_CVTX01000099.1:0-120359 GCF_900005715.1 Pseudomonas sp. 34 E 7 | reverse complement strand
GCGGTTGCGGTCCTGATCCTGACGTTCGGCGGGCGGCTGGGCCCCTGGGGTCTCTGGCAGGCGTGGACGCGTCCCCAGTGGCTGATTGCTATCGGCCTGTTTCCAATCCTGCTGGTGCTGGGTTTACCCATCAGCCTCACTGCGCCATTGGCCAATGTGTTCGCTGTACCCTGGATCAGTCTGGTGGTGTTGCCTTTGGCGCTGCTGGGCACGGTGCTGTTGTGGGTGCCGGTGATCGGTGACGGCCTGCTTTGGTTGGCCGGCGGGGCGTTGGAAGGGTGGTTCAACGTGCTAACCCTTCTCGCCGGGCAGTTGCCGGCCTGGACGCCGGCCCAGGTGCCGCTGGTGTGTTGGCTGGTCAGCCTGGTGGGCGCGCTGCTGCTGCTACTGCCCAAGGGGGTGCCGTTTCGGTTGTTGGGCTGGCCCATGCTGTTGCTGGCGGTGTTTCCTCCCAGGGAGTCGGTACCCCACGGGCAGGTGGGGGTGGTGCAGTTGGATGTCGGCCAGGGGCAGGCGCTGATCCTGCGCACCCGCAATCATGCGCTGCTTTACGATGCCGGTCCGCGTTCCGGGGCGGTCGATCTGGGTGCACGCGTGGTTTTGCCGTCATTGAAAAAGCTCGGGGTACAGCGGCTCGACATGCTGCTGCTGAGCCATGCCGATGCCGATCACGCCGGTGGCGCGGCAGCGATAGCCCGTGGTTTGACCATCGGGCGCGTGGTAGGCGGCGAAACCGAGGGGCTGCCGGCATTTCTCGGGACCGAGCCCTGTATCAGTGGCGAGCGGTGGGAGTGGGATGGTGTGTCTTTCGCGTTGTGGCAGTGGTCCGGCGCCATAAGTGGCAATCCAAAGTCCTGTGTGTTGCAGGTGCAGGCCAAGGGTGAACGGCTGTTGCTCACCGGCGATATCGACAGCGCGGCGGAGCGCGCCTTGCTCGATACGCCGCTGGCGGTGCCAACCGATTGGCTGCAAGCGCCCCATCATGGTAGCCGCAGCTCGTCATCCCGATCCTTTGTGCAGCGGCTCGCCCCCACGTCGGTGCTGATTTCCCGAGGGCGGGGCAACGCCTTCGGTCATCCTCATGCGCAAGTGGTCGCGCGCTATCAGGCCCAGGGCAGCCGACTATACGACAGCGCCGAACACGGGGCCGTGCGCTTTCAGTTGGGCGCCTTCCAGCCCGCCATTGTTGCGCGCAGTCAACGCCGATTCTGGCGCGAACCGTTGCCGTAATCCGGCGTTACCAAACACCGCAGGCTGCGACAGCCTGGTCTGCGGCCAACGAACCCTGCCGCCGAACCTATATGATAAAGTGGCGCACTTTTTCGAGGGGGCATTCACTGTGTGGGAATTGGTCAAATCCGGCGGCTGGATGATGTTGCCGATCATCATGAGTTCCATCGCCGCACTCGGCATCGTCGCCGAACGCCTGTGGACCCTGCGCGCCAGTCGCGTCACCCCCGAGCATCTGCTGGGGCAAGTCTGGGGCTGGATCAAGAACAAGCAGCTCGACAAAGAGAAGCTCAAGGAGCTGCGCGCCAATTCGCCGCTGGGTGAAATCCTTGCCGCCGGCCTTGCCAACTCCAAGCATGGTCGCGAGATCATGAAAGAGTGCATCGAGGAAGCCGCCGCACGGGTGATCCATGAACTGGAGCGCTACATCAACGCCCTCGGCACCATCGCCGCCATGGCGCCGCTGCTCGGTTTGCTGGGCACGGTGCTGGGTATGATCGATATTTTCAGCTCGTTCATGGGCTCGGGCATGACCACCAACGCCGCCGTGCTGGCCGGTGGTATTTCCAAAGCACTGATCACCACGGCCGCGGGCCTGATGGTGGGCATCCCTTCGGTGTTCTTCCACCGCTTCCTGCAACGGCGCATCGATGAACTGGTGGTCGGCATGGAACAGGAAGCCATCAAGCTGGTGGAAGTGGTGCAGGGCGACCGTGATGTGGACCTGGTCGAGGGCAAAGCGTGAAATTTCGCCGCAAGCGACGGGAAAATGTCGATATCAACCTCGCGTCGCTGATTGACGTGGTGTTTATCCTGCTGCTGTTCTTTGTCGTCACAACCACGTTCACCCGGGAAACCCAGCTGCGCGTCGACTTGCCCGAAGCCGTCAGCGGCTCGCCGGCCGAAGACCAGCAGGTCAAGCAACTGGACATTGCCATCAGCGCCGATGGGGTGTTTTCGGTGAACAACCAGTTGCTGGAGAAAAACGACCTGGCCAGCCTGATGCAAGCCCTGCAGAAGGAATCCGGCGGCGATACCAGCCTGCCACTGTCGATCAGTGCCGACGGCAAGACCCAGCACCAGGCTGTGATTACCGCGATGGACGCCGCCGGCAAGCTCGGTTTCAGTCATCTGCGCATGACCACCGTCGAGGCGGCGAGCCCACCCTGATGGCCATGTCCGATCGTTTGCTCAAGGCCTGGTATGAGGGCCATCCGGCGCTCATGCTGTTACGGCCGCTGGAGTCGTTGTATCGCCGGGTCGTGCAGCGCAAGCGCGCGCGCTTCCTGGCGGGTGAGGGCGCTATCTATCGGTCACCGGTGCCCGTTGTGGTGGTGGGGAATATCACCGTCGGGGGCACGGGCAAGACGCCGCTGATCCTGTGGATGATCGAGCACTGTCGGCGCAGTGGCCTGCGCGTGGGCGTGGTCAGTCGAGGGTATGGCGCCAAGCCGCCACAGTTGCCCTGGCGAGTCGAGGCCGATCAGAGTGCCGACGTGGCCGGCGACGAACCTTTGCTGATCGTGCAGCGTTGCGGTGTCCCGTTGATGATCGATCCGGACCGCAGCCGCGCGGTGAAAGCGCTGTTGGCCAGCGAAACCCTGGACCTGATCCTTTCCGACGACGGTCTTCAACACTACCGCCTGGCCCGCGATCTCGAACTGGTACTGATCGATGCCGCCCGTGGCCTGGGCAATCGCCGTTGCCTGCCGGCCGGGCCGTTGCGCGAGCCGGTCGAGCGCCTGCACAGCGTGGATGCGCTGCTCTATAACGGTGCTGCCGAGGACCGCGAAGACGGCTTTGCCTTTGGCCTTGCGCCTGCGGCGCTGATCAACCTGCACAGTGGCGAGCGGCAGCCGGTTACCTACTTTCCGCCAGGCCAGCAGGTACACGCAGTTGCTGGTATCGGCAATCCGCAACGTTTCTTCAATACCCTTGAAACGCTACACTGGCAGCCGATCCCCCATGCGTTTGCCGACCACGCGCCCTACAGTGCCCAGGTGTTGGATTTCACTCCGCGTTTGCCGCTGGTCATGACTGAAAAGGACGCGGTGAAGTGCCGCGCCTTCGCCCGGCCCGACTGGTGGTACCTTGCGGTGGATGCGCTGCCGTCGCCGGCGTTTGTCGCCTGGTTCGACACACAACTGATGCGCCTGCTGCCCAACCGTGTTTTGCCTTAAACCGTTTATTTCCAGGACATACCCATGGACACCAAATTGCTCGACATCCTTGCTTGCCCGATCTGCAAAGGCCCGCTCAAGCTCAGCGCCGATAAAACCGAGCTGATCAGCAAAGGTGCCGGCCTGGCTTATCCGATCCGTGACGGCATTCCGGTGATGCTCGAGAGCGAAGCGCGCACCCTGACCACCGATGAGCGCCTGGATAAATGACTACCGCCTTTACCGTGGTGATTCCCTCGCGCTATGCGTCGACCCGCCTGCCGGGCAAGCCGCTGCAAATGATCGGCGCCAAGCCGATGATCCAACTGGTGTGGGAACAGGCCTGCAAAAGCAGCGCTGAGCGGGTGGTGGTGGCGACTGACGATCCGCGCATCATCGAAGCCTGCAACCGTTTCGGCGCCGAGGCGGTGCTGACCCGCGAAGACCATAATTCCGGCACTGATCGCCTGGCCGAAGTGGCGACGCAACTGGGCCTGGCGCCCGACGCCATCGTGGTGAACGTGCAAGGTGACGAGCCGTTGATCCCGCCCAGCGTCATCGACCAGGTCGCCGCCAATCTGGCGGCCCATGGCGAGGCGCGCATGGCGACCCTGGCCGAACCGATCGAAGACAGTGAAACCTTGTTCAACCCGAACGTGGTGAAAGTGGTCAGCGATATCAACGGCCTGGCCCTGACGTTCAGCCGTTCGACCCTGCCCTGGGCGCGGGACGCCTTTGCCAGCAACCCCGGCGTACTGCCGCCAGGCGTGCCGTACCGCCGCCACATCGGCATCTACGCCTATCGCGCCGGTTTCCTGCATGACTTCGTCAGCTGGGGCCCGTGCTGGTTGGAAAACACCGAATCCCTGGAGCAACTGCGGGCCTTGTGGCACGGCGTGCGTATCCACGTGGGCGATGCGCTGGAAGCACCGCCCGCAGGCGTCGATACCCAGGAAGATCTTGAGCGCGTCCGTCGCCTGCTGGGGGCTTGATGGAAGTCCTGTTTGTCTGCCTGGGCAATATCTGCCGTTCGCCCACCGCCGAAGGCGTCTTGCGCCACAAGTTGCGCGAAGCCGGCCTGGCCGATCAGGTTGAGGTGGCGTCGGCGGGGACCGGGGAGTGGCATATCGGCAACCCACCGGACCTGCGCAGCCAACGCGCAGCGCTGGCGCGGGGCTATGACTTGTCAGCCCAGCGTGCCCAACAGGTCAGCCGCGCTGATTTTGCGCGCTATGACCTGATCCTGGCCATGGACCACAGCAACCTGCGCAACCTCAAAGCCATGCAGCCTGCGCAGGGCAAGGCGCAGCTGGATTTGTTCCTGCGCCGCTTCGACGGCGAAGTGGACGAGGTGCCAGACCCTTACTACGAAGGCGAACAAGGCTTTGACCGGGTGCTGGACCTGATCGAGCGCGCCTGTGATTCATTGGTGATCGAATTGAAGGGCCGGCTATGACCTTGCACGTACAAGCGCAGGTATCGCTCAAGCCATTCAACAGTTTTGGCATCGACGTACGCGCCCAGCTGTTTGCCGAGGCCCGCAGTGATGCCGATGTGCATGAGGCCCTGGCCTACGCCGACGCGCACAGTGTGCCGCTGTTGGTGATCGGCGGCGGCAGCAACCTGCTGCTGACCCGGGACGTGCCCGCCCTGGTGTTGCGCATGGCGACCCAGGGCATTCGCGTGCTGCACGATGATGGCGTGTACGTGGTGGTTGAAGCGGAGGCGGGCGAAGCCTGGCACCCCTTTGTGTCGTGGACCCTGGAACAGGGTTTTTGCGGCCTGGAAAACCTCAGCTTGATCCCCGGCACGGTCGGTGCCGCGCCGATGCAAAACATCGGCGCTTACGGCGTCGAGATCAAGGACGTGTTTGCCGGCCTCACGGCGCTGGATCGCCAGGCGGGCGAGCTGCGGGATTTCAGCCTGGACGAATGCAAGTTTGCTTACCGCGACAGCCTGTTCAAGCATGAAGTCGGGCGTTGGTTGATCCTGCGGGTACGCTTTGCCCTGAGCCGCGCCAGTCACCTGAAACTCGATTACGGCCCGGTGCAACAGCGCCTGGCCGCGCAGGGCATCACCGAGGCCACACCGAAGGATGTGAGCCAGGCGATCTGCAGTATTCGCCGCGAAAAATTGCCGGACCCGGCAGAGCTGGGCAATGCCGGCAGTTTTTTCAAAAACCCCTTGGTGCCCCAGGCCGTGGCTGCCGAGCTGAAAAGCCAGTATCCGGACCTGGTGGCTTACCCTCAGGCAGACGGGCAATGCAAGCTCGCCGCCGGTTGGCTGATCGACAAGGCGGGTTGGAAGGGCTTTCGTGATGGCGATGCCGGCGTGCATAAAATGCAAGCGCTGGTGCTGGTGAACTACGGCTCAGCCACCGGGCGGGATATTGCCAACCTGGCGCTGCGTATCCAGCAGGACATTGCCGAGCGCTTCGGGGTCGAGCTTGAGATGGAACCTAACAGGTACTGAGCGTCCACCGCCCCACCAATGAAAATGCCCCGTATCTCACGATACGGGGCATTTTTTATAGCGCTGACAATCAGTCGTCACGGCTCATGATGCCGAAGATCTGCAACAGGCTGATAAACAGGTTGTAGATCGACACATACAGGCTGATGGTCGCCATGATGTAGTTACGCTCACCACCATGGATGATGGCGCTGGTCTGGAACAGGATGCACACCGAGGAAAACAGCACGAAACCTGCGCTGATCGCCAGTTGCAAACCGCTGATCTGGAAGAACATGCCGGCTACCACCGCCGCCAGCAACACGAAGAAGCCTGCAGTGATGAAACCACCCAGGAAGCTCATGTCCTTGCGGCTGATCAGCACGTACGCCGACAGGCCACCAAACACCAAGGCAGTCATGGCAAATGCCGAACTGACCACTTCCGCACCGCCGGCCATGCCGAGGTAACGGTTAAGGATCGGGCCAAGGATAAAGCCCATGAAACCGGTCAAGGCAAACGCCGACACCAGGCCCCAGGCCGAGTCGCGCAGCTTGTTGGTCAGGAAGAACAGACCATAGAAGCCGATCAACACGACAAAGATATTCGGATAACCGACGCGCATCTGCTGGGCCACGTAAGCCATCACGCCGCTGAATGCGAGGGTAAGGGCGAGCAGGCCGTACGTATTGCGCAACACGCGGCTGACTTCAAGCTGCTCAGCCTGCGCGTTGCCATTCACTGCGTAATTCTGTTCGCGCATGGCGACACTCCTTCAGTTTTGAAACGTTCAGTCGCAAAGATCATAACAGACGCTCTGTAACAAGCTATGCAGAGAGTTTGACAGTGTGTTTCATTCGGGTATTATGGCGCCCGCTGAGACGGGATGAGCGACTATAATCCCGTGATGCACAAGGGAAATTGGCAGAGTGGTTGAATGCACCGGTCTTGAAAACCGGCGAACGTTAATAGCGTTCCCAGGGTTCGAATCCCTGGTTTCCCGCCAAGATTTACACGAAAGCCCCGCGATTGCGGGGCTTTCGTGTTTAAGGGGTTTGGGTGGAGCGCTGCGGTTTTTGAGGGGCGTTCCGAAACTTTCGGGTAGGCGTTCCGAAACTTTGCCTATTTTGATGGTTTAGCAGTAGCGCCAATCCTCCTGTAAACCCGCTTTGTGATCTCCTGCTTACTGTGTCCCAGTAGCAGGCTTGCGTCGCCAATATCGATGATTTCCGATGCTGCTTTCGGTCGGATGTCGCGAAACTGAAAACCGCCAATCTTCGCGGCGAGGAGCGGATCGCCCTCTTCGATTGCTTTGGCACAAGCTTTCTCCCGCGCCTTGTCCCAGCGCAAGCGCAGCATTCCCTTCGTCATTCGCTTTCCGTGCCTGTTTATCAGCAGGTACTTCGAGACGTGGCCGGCATTCCTCTCCGTAATTTCCCGAATCAACCTGCCCAAGCTGTTTTCTCCCTCTTCTGTGTACATCAGGATCCTAAGCTTAAGCCCTGTCTTGCCTTGCGTGACCAAGAAGTAATCGCCCTCAATGTCGTCCCTGCGCATGACGATCACGTCTGCTGGCCGCTGGCCTGTCAGGTAGCCCAGGTCCATGGCTTCCTTGAGTTCCGGCTCAGCCATCCCGTAGACCGCATTCCAAACCGCGGCGTTGGCATAGTAGTCACGTGGCGTTTCCTTGTTCTTGCGGATGCCCTGGCACGGATTCTCCCGCTCTGTAAGGCCCCATTCCCGCGCCATGTTGAACACGTGGGAGAGTAGGGCGATCTCCCTATTGGCCCGTACCTTGGCTGTACGGGCGTCGCGGTAACCGGCGATATTGGCTGGTGTGATTGAGTCGATGGGCGCCCCGTCAAACATGGGCCGCAATTGTTTGAGCTCGGCTAGGTTATCCTTCTGGGTACGCTCGCCTTTTTTCGGAATGACGTCGCGAACGTATCGATCAAAGATCCCCTTCATCATCGTCAGATCGGCTGGCTTTTCCTTGGACTCAAGCTCTGCCCACTTCAATCGGGCTTTGCTCAAGTCTCCCCCAAGCGGGATTTCCTTACCCGTTGAGTCTCTGTAGTAATAACCAACCCACACTTTACCGTTCTTGCGAGGGCGCTTTCTCCGCACCATTCCCGGCGGTAAGTCCCTGTTCTCAGTGTTTCGAGGTCGCATCTCAGTTCACCCTGGAGAAGTCAGGTGTCCAAGCTGGTCGCGGCGGCGTGCTCTGCTCTGCAGACGTTGGATTGGTCATGCCAAGCTTCATGCGAGCGTACATGCGTCCGACCAATGGGCGGCCACCACGGCTCTCAACGAATACCCAATTGCGGTCGTTGAGCCATCTCCGTTGATGGGCTCGCTGCTTGTATCCAGTAAGGTCGGCCAGTTCTTCGTCCGAGAAAATTTCAGTTTCTAAAGTTCTAGTGCGTGAATGATGCGTATACCCCCCGGCAGGCTGCGCGAGCGGGCGTTCCTGAGCGTTTAGCGTTGCATCAGCGAGCGCTGCCCTGCGCAGCTTTTCGTGGGGTACAAATGCCTCGGCAGTGGCGTTGGAAGGAGCAGTAATGCCTGCTGCTGCGCAGCAGAGACTGTTTGTTTCTAGCGTGTCGCCACCATTGGCTGTGCGGAGCAAAGCGGGCAGGGCGTTGGTGTTGTCTTGGTGGTTCTTCATGCCGCTTTCCTCCGGTGTTCGATAGCGAGTTGGTCCATCAGGCGCTGGTGATAGGTGAGTCGAGCTTCTGCTGCAGGCCAAGGGCGGATGGTTTCGGCCATGGGTTCGATGCCGACCAAGCAATCCCAGATAGCCGGATCGGTTGGCATGAGGTCTCGGCGTTCGGTCGCCAGCGCAATCAAGTCGGCCTTGTAGATGCAGGCGGGGAGTTCTGGAGCGATGTCGAACCGCTCGCAAATGCGCCACCAGATGCAGTCCTCGAAGTGCTGGTAAGCGCTAATCCACTGCTTGAGTGGCCGAGTCATGTCACCCACGTACGCCTCGGCGGCATCGTGGAGCAAGGCCGCGAGCTTGTACTCTTCCGGCACCTGCTCGGCGACGATGCAGCTGTGTTGGGCCACGCTGTAGAACTCGAGGGTGTGGCCGTTGAAGCGGCACAGGTGGGCCAGCGAGTGCGAGATGTCCCGTGGGTCGATCATGTCGGCGTCGGGCTCGAACAGATCAAAGCGCTTGCCAGTGGAGGTGAGGATCCAGTTCATGCGGCTTCCCCCTTCAGTTCGAAACGATCCATCAGCGCAGCCATGTTCAGTGCTTTTTCACGTAGGGCAAGTGCCTGAGTTGCTTGGCTTTCGGATCTAACGGCGCGGAAAGTGTCTGCGGCGAGCTTCAGCTTTTCGGCAATGGCGAGAAGTGTGTAACGGTCTTGCGGTTCCCGGCTCAATAGGAGTTCAGTTCGCATGCATTGATCTGACATTTCTTTGATAGAGGCTGCGTATGCGGCTGAAGCTTCGTCCCGGCCCAAGACGTAGCCGTCGGAATAGCCTTCTTCATAGCCCTCATTTTTGCCGTCAGTAAGGCCGCCTCGATACCCGACCCAATAGAGGATACCGGCGGCGATTACGATGCTGATCAGTGCGCAAATTTGAATTGCAGTCATGTGGTGTGCTCCTGGTAGTTTCGTGGCTGGTGGTGGCAGCCGTCTGGGTTACTGGTCTTGCTCGGTTGAATCGTTTTGTGGCCGGGGCATGTCTTCGTCCGCTCGGTAAGCGCGGATGTCGATCAGTGCTGCGACGTGTTTGATGTGGGCATACCGGATAGCCTTGACGCTGTGGTCCAAGGTTGTCACCGGCAGTTGAATACGCCCGCTGTTGATCGCCTCGGTGAAGGTCTTCTCGTTGAGGTTCTTGAAGTAATGCACGCGCAGCTTTTCCAGGGGGATAAGCACGTCGCCGAAGAGTTGATGCAGCATCTCGACTGTTGCGCTATCCGGCGCGGGTTGCAGCCGTAGCGGTGTTTGACTGTTGTTGCTCATGGGCAGCTGCCTCCTTGCGTTTGAGTCGTGAGGGGTGGTTCCAGGCATTTAGGCAGTGGCGTTTAGTCAGCTCCCGCAGATGCTCCGGCACTTCGAGGAGCGCGGCATTGCGCTCCTCGCGTGTGTGCATGGCGACGATCTGGCGGGCGTACTCCCTAGGCCACGTCACGGTTATCTGCCGGGATGGCTGGCAGTTCGAGGCCCAGCTGACTTGCCAGCCAGGGCATACCGGCTTGCCGGACCTTCGTCGACTGGCTGTATTGCATTCCGGCCGTCTCGTGGTACCAGTTGCCGTTCTTGATCCGCAGGTATTCTCGGTCACGTACAGGGAACGCCGGGAGGTTGCGGTCAGTGAGCAAGCCCTTATCACGCATAAGCGCAATCAGTTTGGGCCGGGTGAGGCCGAAGTACTTGGCGGCTTTAACCAGGCTACGTTCCATCTCCGCCTCCTAGGCTGCATGCGCGGCTGGAGTCGCCACGGCTGCCAGGTGAGTGATGGACTCGGCCACCATGGAGTAGATCTCCATGTCACTGCCATACACCGTGAAGCACTTGGTACGTGGCTTCCTGACGCCGATGCTCATGATGGTGGTAATGCCAGTGCGGGTCTTGTTGCGATGGATTGCCAAATTGATCGGTTGCTCAAAGCCCATATCGAGGCTGAGCGCGCCGCCGGTTTTTACTAGGTCGAACACACGTTGCTTGTGTTCAGTCTCGAATACGCCGTAGCGGCGATCTGAGTGCGGCAAAGACGACGGATCGGTTGGGCTGGTTGGCCCGTTGACGATCTCTTCAATGAAGTCCGCAAGCTTAAGGTGCATCTTCTTACTATTGGTCAGGGTCAGCGTGTGGCGTTCGCAGCCCAACTCAATAGTGAAGTGCGTGTCTGCTTTGCGGCGCTCGACTTTCAGGCGGAAGGCTAGGGCCTCACGCTGAACTTCGGCACGCAGCAGGTGGTTGAAGGTTTCGGTTAGGTTTACTTGGGCCTTGAGCAGGGTCAGGGTGCGGTTGTCGAGTTTGTACTTGCTCATGCCGCGTGCCCTCCGCCGTTTGGATCGGATGGGCAGGGCGCGTTGCGTTCTTTCGGCTTAGGTTTGGACGCGATGAATT
Organism: Pseudomonas sp. 34 E 7; assembly: GCF_900005715.1. Classification (NCBI taxonomy): domain Bacteria; kingdom Pseudomonadati; phylum Pseudomonadota; class Gammaproteobacteria; order Pseudomonadales; family Pseudomonadaceae; genus Pseudomonas; species Pseudomonas sp. 34 E 7. The sequence continues at coordinate 109,429 of NZ_CVTX01000099.1, read as the reverse complement.
TGCAGCCGAGGTCTTGCGCCAGGCGGCGGATTTCAAAGACGCGTGAGGGGTTTGCAGCGGCCGGGTGGACGTGCAAAGTAGCTGTGGTGTGCATGGTGTTGCCTCGCTCTGTGGTGAAGAGTAAGGATAATATCAACCAGTGGTTGATTTGTGTCAACTGTCAGTTGCGTTTTGGTCCCAGGTCTTTTGAAAAAAACGGTTTGTGATGTCAGATTGCCGCACTTTAGGTAAGATTGTAGGCAAGATTGGCGCTGCTTATTGTTTGGAATTTAAGTATATGGATATTGTTGTATCTGCATTTTTGGTGTGGTGGGGAATCAGTAATTGCTCATTGAGCGGTAGTGCAAATGGCTTTTTAGACTTTTTTAAAGTTCATAAGGACAATTTGTATGTGTCTTTTGTTGAGGTGTTGTCAGAAAATAACAATAAGGCCGAAAATAATCTGTTGTCAAAAACCTTGTTTAATCTAATTATTGGTGCGATTGGTGTAGTGATTTTTCTATTTGTCATAGATATATGGATGGTTAGAAATCACGAAGGCGTAGCAGGGGTTTTTGGGGATTTTTTTGGGGGCGTTCTGAATCCAATTTTGACTTTTCTAACTTTTTTGGGATTGATTGTAACAATAGTGGTACAGCGTCATGATCTCCGGTTGTCTCGAATAGAATATGAACGAACAGCTGAAGCGCTCACTACGCAATCAGTAGAAAATACTTTTTTCAATACTCTTGAATTACATAATAAAATTTCCGATAACATAAAGTTTGATTTGAGTGCTTTTGGCGGCGCTGCGCAGCGAGAAAAAATGTCAGGCTTTAGAAGATTCATGAATGCTGACATTCTGGGTGATGAGTACGAAAATTTAAAAGCAGTGAGAGCTTCAAGGGATTTCTCGCAGCGCGTGGACACTGTTTCTTCTTTACCCACAAAAGTGGTTTACGAGGGCAGGGCTGCGTTTCAGGAAATTCTAAATTTTCTATCGAGGGACGCTGCTACACCACAACAAGTCGTGAAAAGGTATATGCAGATACAAGAAGAACATAATCACATAGTAGGTCACTACTTTAGAAATCTTTATCAGGTTTTGAAAATGATTGATCGCTACGATGAGTCAGTAGTTTCTTGGGAAAGTAAGAAGAAGTATGCGAGCATTTTGCGCGCCCAGCTCACAACTAAAGAATTAGTTTTGCTTTTTATAAACTGCCTGGATAACGTATGCGATAAAGGGCAGTTCAAGAATTATCTTATTAAGTATAAGATGCTTGAACATTTAAACTGCAGAGAGGTTAAGGGGCTGAAAGGATGGTTTCAGTTAGGCGGCGGTACAGGTGTCAATGTAGATCGGTCAATGCTACTTCAATACCGACAGCCCAAAGAGTTTCCTATTTTAGATATTGATAAAGTTTATGGCGGTGCTTTTGGTGGAAATAGAGGTATTCCGCACAATTTAGCTAGCAAAAACTATAGGAAGGTTGGAGATTGATCGGTAATTGGTTCATTCTGGTATAAATGATCCTACTACTTTTCCGCAGATGTGAGTTTCTTCTGTAATATCTATTATTGGGTACTGAGGATTGATGGGCTTTAAAAATTGACGTCCGGCATCCTCTACTAATACCTTGAATGTTGCTTCATTGGTCCGGGGGACGCGGGCAATCACACGGTCCCCTGTCTTAGTTTCAGCTTCCGGATCTACAAAAATAATACATCCTGTTGGATAGCTGCGACCTGGTCCTGGATTCGTCATTGAGTCACCTAGTACCTTCAACGCATAACCGCTTTCACTGATAGGCACGGGGCAAGATAGCCATGACTCGCCATCATGCAGCTCAAAGTTCGACTCGCACCATGCTCCCGCTTGCACCCACGAAATCAATGGTACTTTTCCAAATCGCCGAGTTACCTCACGAACATTGGTGTCGCTTACTATGCCAAACTGACGAATATTGCTTTCCCCCGTTTGCTCTTTTGGTAGCACACCATATTCTAGCCACTCTCTCCGCACCTTCAGCCATGAGCACAGCACAACCATGCTATCAGCCTCAGGTATTGATTCACTATTCAGCCATTTACTAATGGCCTGAGTGCTTTTCTCAGCCCCCACCGCTACCAAGTGTTTATAAATATCCACCCCACGACCCCGGGTGCGTATCCCGGCATCGTCAAGTGCTTCGTGAAGGCGCGCCGTGAAAGCTGCCCGTAGCTCATTCTTATCAACCATGAGTTGATACTCTCACAGGGGTTGCGCAATAGTCAGTTGATGTTAATATCAACCGCGAGTTGATAATTGGAGGTTGCCATGTTGGACCCCGCAGATTTTCCGAACGCCATTGCGTTCGCATTTGAAGCAGTAGGCGGCATCGGAGCCGCCGCCAAGGTATGTGACAGGAGTTACCAAGCACTCAATAAATGGCGCTTGGCTGCCAGCCTTCCACGCACCGATTACACCGGTGAAACCCACTACGCGAAGCTTTTAGCGACTGCTGCAGAGCAAAAGGGCAACGCGTTTGACGCTGCCTGGTTGCTCAACGCATCAGCCCCGCAAAAAGCTGCAGCGTAGATAGAAAAAAGGCGACCCAAGGGCCGCCCAGTTCCTCCCGGCACACACCACCACAGTGCTGTCGGGTCGCGACGAAGGTAGGAGGGCACACCACATGCAAACCACCTCCCTTTATCGCGCTGCCAAGACACGGATGTCTTGGGTTGCTGCCTTTTCCACCACAGATTAGGCAGCTGTTGCGCCAGAGGTGAGCAACGGATTGTTCGCCTCGGCACGGTGCCGGTTTCGATCCCTAGATCTAGCCGGCGTTTGGGCCCTTTCAAGCCACGCGGCAAATGTATCACCACTACACGTCGCGGGGCACTGGCAACTTAGTAGGATTAATGCCATGAGCCGAGTAGCTTTAAGCTGTGTTGATCGAGCGCAAAAGGAAATACTGACGCTCGAATTAGCGCTGTACCACGCCGCACGGGACTATCCCGGCGGTGCCGCAGCAATCGCCGCCACCACCGGCCGCAATGCCACCACGCTGCAGCACAAGTTGTCCCCCACCCATCCCTCGCACACAGTCAACATCCAGGAGTTCGGCGAGATCCTCGAACTGACCAAGGACCGCCGCATTCTCGATGCGGTGCACGCCCTTGTCGGCGACACGATCTGGCAGGAACTGGCTGAGGCGTACACCAACGACATGCCTGAGACCCTCACCACGGGTATCGCCATGTTTTTCCGGCAGGTTGCCGATTTGTCCGAAACCTGGGCCAAGCACATTGGCGACGGCAAGGTCGATGACCGTGAGCTGGCCGAGATTCGCCAGCTAGTGTTTCGCGGTATCCAGGGTTTATTGGGCATGTACAACCGCGCCCGCTACGTCAACCAGACGACTTGTGGGGTGGAACGTGGCTGATATTGCTGACTTTGCAAATGACCTGGTGCAAGAGCGCATCGATCAGGCCGTCGCTGCACGCCTGGCGCTGATGCCCCACACGGCTCAGCATTCGCTGATGTTCTGTGACGAATGCGATGGTCCCATCCCCGAGGCCCGTCGTTTGGCGCAACCCGGTTGCACGCTTTGCATTGAGTGCAAGACCGTCGATGATCAGAGGGCTGCCCGTAATGCTCGATGATGTGATCAATCAGTTCGCGGACTATGGTCTAGAGCCCGTTCAACCCTTGGTATTTGGCAAGCTTACCCGCTGCAAAACCACCCAGGACAAAGGCAAGGAAAAAAACGGCTGGTACGTCATCCACGAACACCGCACCGAAAAAAACGAGACGCTGATCTTCGGCAGCTTCGGTGACTGGCGGTCTGGCGATACTCAAAAGATCAAGGTCAAGCCCGGACGTATGAGCCCCGAGGAGCGCGAAGTCATGCGCGCTCGCCAGGAAGATGCCAAGCGTAAGGCTGCCGAGATTGCGGCCAACGCATCACGCCGAGCGGCCAACCGTGCTGCCGGCCTGTTCAAGCGCATGCCCGAAAAGGGTAAGAGCGCCTATCTGGATCGAAAGCAGATCGTAGGCTTCAAGGTTCGCTATGCGCCACGTACTGGCGCATTTTTGGTGCCCATGTGCAACGTCCGCGATCAGATCGTCGGCCTGCAGGTAATCTTCCCGGCCAAGCAAGAAGACACCGGTCGGGATAAGCAGTACTGGCCGCCCGGTATGTCAAAAGAGGGGGCTTTCCACCTGATCGGTCCCCACCCCGAGCCCGGCGAACCGGTGCTGGTGTGTGAGGGCTACGCCACAGGCGCAAGCCTGCACATGGCGACTTCGCTCACTGTCGCCATCGCCTTCGACGCGGGCAACCTGCTGCCTGTCTCCAAGGCAATGCGCGAGCGTTTTCCCGGCTGTCCGTTGATCATCTGTCGCGATGACGACTGGAAAACCAAGCGCCCCAACGGTGACCCTTGGAACCCAGGCGAAGAGAAGGCCAACAACGCCGCGCTGGTTGTCGGCGGTCAAGTCGTTGCCCCGGTGTTCTCCGGCGAGCGCGAGATCAAGTGGACCGACTTCAACGATCTGCACGTCGCCGAGGGGTTGGAGGCCGTCCGCCGCCAGGTGCTCGCGGTGGTCAAGCCTCCTGCAGCGGGTGGTTGGAAGGACCAACTGGCCCGCACCGAAAACGGCTCCCTGATTGCGCACATGCAAAACGTCGAGCTTATCCTCGGCAATGACGAACGCTGGGCCGGGGTCATCGGCTACAGCGTGTTCAGCTCCAAGATCGTCAAGCTGCGGTCTGCACCCTTCGGCGGCGGTGCCGGCGACTGGGCCGACATTGACGACATGCGAGTGATGAAGTGGCTCGCGCAACAATACAACTTGCGGGTCAAAGCGTCCCATGTGATCGAAGCGGTCAGCGTGGTTGCCCACGACCACGCCTTCCACCCGGTGCGTGAGTACCTGGAAAAGCTGGAATGGGATCGCGTGCCGCGTATTGAAACCTGGCTGACCGACGTGCTGGGCGTTCAGGCCAGTGAGTACTCGGCCAAGGTTGGTAAGCGTTGGCTTATCTCGGCTGTCGCCCGTGTGATGCGTCCGGGTTGCAAGGCCGACTCCGTGATGATCCTCGAAGGCGGGCAGGGCGCCGGTAAGTCCACGGCCATGGGCGTCCTGGGTGGTGAGTGGTTCATGGATACGCCCTTTGCGCTCGGCGACAAGGACAGCTTCCAAGCGATTCGCGGCAAGTGGATTGTCGAGTTGGGCGAGCTGGACAGCTTTAACAAGGCGGAAAGCACCAAGGCCAAACAGTTCTTTTCCGCGTCCACCGACACCTACCGCGAGAGCTATGGCCGCAGAACGAATGACGTGCCACGCCAGTGTGTTTTCGTGGGGACCACCAACCAAGAGGAGTACCTCAAGGACGCCACGGGCAACCGTCGTTACTGGCCGGTGTTCTGCAACAAGGTCGATCTGGAGCAACTGCGCGAGATCCGCGACCAGCTATGGGCCGAGGCACTGTTCTGCTTTGAGGCGGGCGATATCTGGTGGGTGAACAAGGACGAATCCAAGATGTTCGCCGAGGCTCAAGACGAGCGCTTTGTGGTGGATGAATGGGAAGGGCCAATCCTGGCCTGGATGGAAGAGTCGCAGATCGGCGAAACCGCCACCGGCAACGAGATCCTAACCCAGGCGCTTAAGCTGGACTTCGGCCATTGGGGCAAGCCTGAGCAGATGCGGGTTGGGGCGATCATGCACCGGCTGGGCTGGCGCAAGCGGCGTATGCCTGCGCTGCCAAAAAGCGGCGTGCGGCCATGGGCGTATGAAAAGCCTGCGGGCTGGGGGCGTGCGTCTGCGTTGCAGCAGGCGGTGATTGAGGAGCCTTGCTTCGATGATTAAGCGAATCGACGAGATGCTCAAACTCTGGGCGCAGGATCTGCATTCACCTGTGCCAGACGGTGCTGGCGGGCCGAGTGGCGGCAATATGATCGCCATGCTGATGGAGTGCAAAGGTGAGTTAATACGCGGCACGCGTGGTAGTCGGGTGCTGCTGGATGAATCGGCGGATATCGAGTTGATCGTCAACAAACACTTGGCGCCTGAGCTGGCCCTAGTGGTGATGGAACACTACTGCAACCACGAGAGCTTCCTCTCACAGAAAATGCTTCATTGCGGTTGCAGTGCACCGACCTATTACCGTCGGCTACACGATGCCCATGTATCCATCGCCGGCATGCTGATGGGGAAGGCTGCATGATTCTCGGCGTCACTCCGCGTACTTCTGTCCTACTGTCCCGCCTTGTCCAACTGCCATTTTGCGCAGTTGGACAGGCGCATGCCGCGCCGTTGCTGGGCTGTCCTACTGTCCAACCTTTACCCGCCCCACGCACACATTAGCATAGCGGGCACGTAGTCGCGCCCATGGCGCGCACGCGTGCTATTAACTTTCTCTCTATACACAAGAGAAAAGTAAAAAAGGTAGGACAGTAGGGCAGAGTCCCGTATTTAGGCGCCTGTAGCTGTCCTACTTCGATCCAGAATAGTGGGACAAGTAAGACAGGGCACCAGAAGCGATAGCCGATTGAATGCGTTGTCCCTCCGTTCCACCTGCGTCATACCCCTATGGCACCCGTATTGCTCCATGGCATTAAAACCTGCTTGCTGCCATGATAATCCACCTGTAAAAAGTACCCATCTTCGATAGGTGCGACCGCAAGCAGCGGGACACACCACCACACTGAACCCGGCCATTGCGCCGGGTTTTTGCGTTTATGGGGTAGGGCGATGACGAACGAGCAGCAAGCGCTTATTGATATGCCGATCTGGATGGTGATCGTGCTGTCCCTGGTCGGCGGCATATCCGGCGAAGCATGGCGGGCCGACAAAGCGGGGGTAAGTGGCTGGTCCTTGATTCGCCGCTTGCTCCTTCGGTCCGGGGCCTGCGTGGTCTGCGGGCTTTCCACCATGATGTTGCTACACGCTTCGGGCATGTCTGTCCTGGCGGCAGGGAGCATTGGATGTCTCACCGCGATGGCTGGCGCCGATGTCGCCATCGGGCTGTATGAACGCTGGGCCGCCAAGCGGTTGGGTGTGTGCGACGTGCCGCCCTCGGGCAGCGGTCAGGCATGATGCCCTGGAGGCCACGGAATACGTGGTCTGTAGCGGGATGCGTCAAAATGGTGCGCCGAAAGTCGCCGGGGACCCTGGCGGCCTTCGAGGGACACGGGGCATGAAACCCGCGGGAAAGCGTTAGCGGCAGGGCTGCCAGCTTACTGAAATTCAATCCATTGAAATTGAAAGGTTTCCATTGAAAAGCCGTTGAAAAGGAGGGCTTATGACGGATCCATTGTTCCTGTCTAAAAGCGCTTTCGCGGTTCGCATCGGCAGGACGCCGAGCTACATCACTTGGCTGAAAGACAACAATCGCCTGGTGCTGTCGCCGGATGGCAAGAAGGTCGACGTGCTGGCAACTGAAGCGCTGATCCTCGAAACCGCCGACCCCAGCAAGGCCGCCGTCGCGGCTCGCCACCAGCAAGACCGGCTCCAGCGTGATGTTTACAGCCAACTGTCCCCCATGGTCGAGCCGACTAACACGGCTGCGCCGCCGCAGCCAGCTGGCGCAAAGAGCGGGCAACCCGACTTCCAGAAGGCCCGCGCACACCGCGAGTACTACCTGGCCCAGTTGGCCGAGGCCGAGTTTCACAAGGTGCAGGGTTCGCTGGTGGATATGAAGGCGGTCACCACCGGGGCCTACAACGCCGGACGCATGCTGCGCGATCAACTGCTCAGCATGCCCCCGCAATTGGCCCCAGAACTGGCGGCGATGTCGGACCCTTGGGAGATTGAGCAGCACCTGACCAAGGCGCTGCGGCTGTCCCTGGAAGAGGCCGAGCGCATGTCTTCGGCTGACCTTGAACGCGATCTGATCACTACGAGTTAAACCATGCATACGGAAAAACCTGACGGCGCTGAGGTGTACCGTGAGGCGTATTTCCGTGGGCTGCGTCCAGACCCCAGCCTGTGGGTGGACGAGTGGGCCGACGAGTACATGCGCATCCCGCGTGATACCGGCGCCGCCGAGCCAGGGAAATATCGCACCGTGCGAACGCCCTACGCACGCGAGCCGATGCGGTGCCTGTCACCGGCTCACCCATGCAAGCGCGTCGTGACCATGGTCGCCTCGCAACTGATGAAAACCCAGATCGCCTTGAACTGGATCGGTGCGCTGATCCACATGGTGCCGTCGAACATCCTCACGCTGTTGCCCAGCCTGGGTTTGGCAAAGCGAGTGTCGTCGCGGATCGGCAAGACCATCAAGGCCACCCCGGTGCTGCGCGAGCGTGTGGCGGCGAGCCGCTCGCGGGACTCGCGCAACACCATGGACACCAAGGAGTTTGAAGGCGGTTCGCTGTACGTCACCACCGCTGGCTCTGCGGCCAACTTGGCCGAGCTGTCGGCGCGCTACGTGTACGGCGATGAGATTGACCGTTGGGAGGTCGACGTAGGCGAAGAGGGCGACCCCATCGAGCTGGCAGAAACGCGGGGCAGTACCTTCGGCCGCAATGCCAAGTTCTACTTCTCCAGCTCGCCTACGATCAAGGGCGCATCGCGCATAGACGATCTGTTCGAGGGTAGCGACCAGCGTTACTACTACGTGCCGTGCCCGACTTGCGGGCACATGCAGACCCTTGAGTGGGAGCGGCTGCATTACTCCCAGGACTTCAGCGTGGTGCATTACGAGTGCGCCGGGCCTGACTGCGATGTGCTGATCGAGGAACATCACAAGGGCGATATGCTCGCCCGTGGTGAGTGGCGTGCCCATGCCAAGGGTGATGGTGAGACGGTCGGCTTCCACCTCAACGCGCTGTATTCACCGTTGGGTTGGACGGGCTGGAAGTCGCTGGCAAAGCAATTCGAGAAGGCGAAAAAGGCCCAGGCCAAAGGCGACCTTGAACCCATGCAGGTGTTTTACAACACCCGTCTGGCTAAGGTGTGGGACAGCGCGCAAGAGCAGACCAAGGCATCGGTACTGATCGAGCGGGCACGCCGGGAAGGGTTCTCCCTCGGTGCAATGCCCGCCGCCGTGATGATGATCACGGGCGCCGTCGACGTACAGGCCGACCGTCTGGAGTTCATGGCAATGGGCTGGGGTGTCGGCATGGAACGCTGGGTCATTGACCACCGGGTGATCGCGGGCGACCCGTCGGACGAACGCACCTGGGCGGTGCTGGATGAACTGCTGAAAGAGCGGTACCGGCATCCCTGCGGCGTCGGCTTGGGCATTCTCGCGGTCGCCGTCGACTCCGGCGGTCACCACACCGACGAGGTCTACCAGTTCTGCCGCGTGCGGCGCTGGCGCAACATCTTCGCCATCAAGGGCGCGAGCAAGCCCGGCAAGCCAGTGATCGCTCAGCGGCCGTCCATGGTCGATGTGACCTGGAAGGGCCAGACCGAACGCGGCGGCGCTGAGCTGTGGTTTGTCGGTACCGACACCGCAAAGGACTGGATCTACAACCGCTACCCGTTCGAGTCCGGCCCAGGTGCGCTGCACTTTGCCAACGACCTGCCGGACGAGTTCTTTGCCCAGTGCGTGGCCGAGCGCAAGGTCGCCAAGTACGTGCGGGGCCACAAGCGTATCGAGTGGATCAAGGGCAAGGCCGAGCGCAACGAAGCCCTCGACCTGATGGTGTATTGCCTGGCGATGGCGCATTACCTCGGCATCAACCGGTATCAGGAACACGACTGGGACCGGGTACGGAACTCGCTGGCACAGGCCGGTTTGTTCGATGAAAAGGTAGTCGCCGCCGAGCGTGTCACGGTCGCCGAGCAGGCTCCAGCTACACCGCAAGTGGCGTCACAACCCGTTGCCCCGGTCGCCCAACCGCGACCCGCTGCACCCCCACAACGCCGCAGCTCCACCAGCGGCTACCTGAAGAGACGCTGATATGTCGTTTACTCCGAAGCACCTCGAAGCCATCGAGCGCGCCATCGCACGCGGTGAAAAGACCGTGCGCTACAGCGACCGCACGGTGGAATACCGCTCCATCGACGAACTGCTCAAGGCTCGCGACGAGATTCGCACGTCGCTGACCAACGCCGCCGGGCCGCGCTCTCGCGTGGTTCGGCTCATGCATGGAGGCAAAGGACTCTAATGGCCCGACATTATCCGACGCTAACCCGTAATGGATTCTTGCTGCCGTCGAACATCAAGGCCAGTTACGAAGGCGCCGGAGAGGGCCGTCGTTCGGCCAGTTGGGAAGCCACCGACAACGGCATCAACAGCATCAACACCCCGGCACTGCGCAACCTGCGGGCTCGCTCGCGGGCGGCGGTGCGCAATGACCCGTATGCCTTCAACGTCATCGACAAGCGCGTCAGCAACCTGATCGGCACGGGCATTACGCCCAGGCCGACCACGGACGACGCGGCACTGCGCAAACTCAAGCAGCAGCTGTGGGATGACTGGGTGGATGAGGCGGACGCGGACGAGCTGACCGACTTCTACGGCATGCAGGCTCTGGTGGCGCGTACCGTTGAAACTGCTGGTGAATGCTTTGTGCGGTTGCGGCCGCGCAGCCCGAGCGAAGGTTTAGCGGTGCCACTGCAGCTGCAGGCGCTGGCCCCGGAGTTTGTTCCACATGACAAGTTTGAAACGGCCAAAAACGGCAACGTCATCCGCGCCGGGATCGAGTTCAATCCGGCCGGTAAGCGTGTGGCGTATTGGATGTACCTCTCGCATCCACGCGATTCATCGTCGTTGAACGCCGGGTACAACCAGTTGGTGCGGGTTCCAGCCACGCAGGTGCTGCATATCTTCGAACCCATGGAGCCAGGGCAACTGCGCGGCGTGCCGCGTCTGGCACCGGTTTTGAAACGCCTACGCAGCTTGGACAACTACGACGACGCGGTGCTGTTTCGCCAGGAGGTTGCGAACCTATTCGCCGGCTTCATCAAGCGCCCTGCGCCGGACAGCGGGCACCAACCGCGTGATCCGGTAACGGGGCAATTGCTGACCACCGACCGCGACGGCTTCACACCGATGGTGGCCCTGGAGCCCGGCACCATGCAGGAGTTGGGGCCAGGTGAAGAGGTGGAGTTCTCCAAACCACCGGACGCCGGCAACAACTACCCGGACTTCATGCGTCAACAACTGATGGCTGCGGCGGCGGGTTCGGGGACGCCTTACGAGATCCTCACCGGCGACATGCGGGAGGTCAATGACCGGGCGCTGCGGGTGGTGCTCAACGAGTTCCGTCGACGTTTGGAGCAGCTGCAATTCGGCGTGTATGTGCATCAACTGTGTCGCCCGGTGCGTGCCGCCTGGATGGACATGGCGGTGCTGTCCGGTGCCCTTGTGCTGGAAGACTACGCGCAACGTCGACGCGAATACCTGCGTACACGTTGGGTGCCGCAAGGCTGGGCCTACATCCAGCCGGTCCAGGACGTGCAGGCGCGGCGGATGGAAGTGCAGGCGGGCTTCGGTTCGCGCAGTGAGATGTGCCTGCGCAACGGCTACGACGCGGAAACCATCGACGCGGAAAACGCGGCCGACCTCGCCAGGTCCACGGACCTGGGCCTCAACTACACCACGCTTGATGCCATCGAGCCGATTGATGACAAGGAACAACCATGAGTAAAAAAGCGATCCCGCGCATTTATGACAAGGCTGGCAAGCAGGTAAAAGTCGCGGATAAGAGTTGGTACACCTTCCAGGCCAGCGGTGAAGCCGAGCAGCAAACCATTGAGGTGTTTGTATACGGCGAGATCGGCACCTGGGGTGTCAGCGCTAATCAGTTTGTCCAGGACCTGCGCGCCATGGACGACGGCGCGTCACCAGTGATTGTTGCGTTCAACAGCATTGGCGGCGACCTGTTCGACGGCCTGGCTATTCACAACGCACTGTCGCGCTTGGGCGAACGCTGTACCGGGCGCATTGATGCGCTGGCGGCCAGCGCGGCGAGTGTCGCGGTGTGCGGCGCTCATCGCGTTGTGATCGCGGCCAATGCAATGCTGATGATTCACAACCCCTACACCTTTACCGGCGGTGATGCCGAAGACTTCCGGCGTGTCGCCGACGTCCTGGACCAGACTTTGGAGGCGATTATTGCGGCCTACAAGTCCAAAGCACCGGACATTGACGAGGCCGAGCTGCGGCGCATGGTCAACGCCGAAACATGGCTGACGGCCAATGAGGCGGTGGCGCTGGGCCTGGCAGATGAAGTGGGCGACGGTCTCAAGGTCAAAGCCTGCCTCGGCCAGGGCAGTGTGTTGCAGCGCTTCCAGCATGCCCCGGCTGAATTGCTCGCTCAACTGGATGAAGAGCCCGACGTCGATCCGCCTGAACCTGTCGATCCACCGGAACCGGCGCCCGTATTGGATGCTGCTGGACTGGCACTGATGGTCACCAAGGGTTGCGCGGCGGCCGGCATCAGTAACCTGGTGGAGTCATTGCTCGCCACCACGCGCCTGGAAAGCGAGGCGGTAGTAACGGCCGCGCTGACCAAAGCGAAAACGCTGCATGGTCTATGTGTCGCCGCACGGTTACCGGAGCTGACCGCTGAGTTTATCTCGGCGGGTCTGGATGAAAGCGCAGTCCGTGCTCGTCTGTTCGACAAATTGGTGAGCAGCGGCGGTGGCTTTGAGATCAACAACAGCCTGCCGCTGGACAACGATCCGGAACCCACCATTAAGGCCAAACAGGTCGACACCCAATCAATCTGGGCTACCCGTCAGGCGGCACAGAACGGAACCTCGAAAGGAGCAAGAGCATGAAAATCGAATCGATGCACGCGGGAGAGTTCCTGCTGTCCGAAGGCGCTGGCAACATTTCCCGCGAAGCGATCAATGTCGCAGCCGGGCCAGCCCTGGAGCCGGGCCAGATCCTGGGCCTAGTCACCGCCAGCAGCGAGTTTGCCCCGTACCAGCCAACCGCCGAGGACGGTACCGAAAACGCCGTCGCTATTCTGTATGGGCCGCTGGGCGAGTCCGATGTGGCCCGGCGCGGTCGTGCCATTGTGCGGCTGGCCGAGGTCAGCGAAGCGCATTTGACCGGCCTCGACCCCGCCGCTGAAAAGGCCCTGGCCGCCCATTTCGTGATCGTCCGCTAAGACGTTTACCTCGTTTATCCATCCCGCCGAGTGCGGGATCTTTCGTTTCTGGAGAGTACCCCATGGCCGATATCGCCATTTTTGAAGACGATGCATTCAGCGTCTCCTCGCTGACCGCTGCTATCAATGAACAGGAATACCTGCCAGGCCGTATCAGCAGCCTTGGCCTGTTCCGCGAAGAGGGCATCAGCACGTTGACCGTGCAGATCGAGAAAGACGGCGACACCCTGGCCCTGGTGCCATCGGGCGAGCGCGGCACCTCGGGCCTGGTGGTTGGCGGGACCAAGCGCACGTTGATCCCTTTCAACACCGTGCATCTCCCTGAGCGCTTCACCATCAAGGCTGATGAGATCCAGGGCATCCGCGCCTTCGGTACCCGCAGCGAATTGCAGGCCGTGCAGGATGTGGTCAACAAGCGCCTGGCAAAGGCCCGAAGACAGCTGGATGCCACCCACGAATTCCAGCGCATGGGCGCGTTGAACGGGCAGGTGCTGGACGCCGATGGCAAGACGGTTCTGTTGGATATTTATAAATCCTTCGGCGTGAATCGCCAGAAGCTACCGATGGGCTTGAACAGTCCAGATACCGAGCTGCGGGTCAAATGCGGCGAAGCGCTGGATATGCAGGAAGAAGCCCTCGGCAGCGTCACCAGCAGCGGCTCCCGCGCCATGTGCGGCAAGAACTTCTGGAACAAGCTGATCGTCCACAAGTCGGTCAAAGAGACTTACCTCAACACCATGCAAGCCGCGTCTCTACGTGGCGATGCCCGTGAAGCCTTCGAGTTCGGCGGGATCGTCTGGGAGCGTTATCGCGGCAAAGTCGCTGGTGTTGCGTTTGTCCACGACGACAAGGCGTTGCTGATCCCCGAGGGCGTCCCTGACCTGTACATCTCGTCCTTCGCACCGGCCGACTACATGGAAACGGTCAACACCCAGGGCATCCCGTACTACAGCAAGATCGAGCCGCTGCCGTTCAACAAGGGTGTGGCCGGCGAAGCCCAGTCGAACCCGCTGCATCTGTGCACGCGACCTCGGGCGCAGATCCTGCTGGAGATGTGATCGTGGCCTTCCGCGATCTGATCGACGACATCGACGACGTGGTGTTCGAAACCCTGGGCGACAGCGCCGTAATCGAGGGGTGCCCGGAGCCGGTGCTGGGTATGTTCTCGGCACCCTGGAAACAGCCTCAGTTCGGCAAGCTCAACACTGGCCTGCGGGAGCCGCGCTTCGAGATTCGCGTCAAGGATTCGGATGGCTTGGTCAAAGGCCTGCGGGTCAGCGTTGATCTGCCGGCGTTGGATGGCGGTGGCGACTATGACCTGTTGCAACTTGAACCTAACGGCAACGGTCTGGTGGCGTTGATTTTGAGGAAGCGGCCATGAGCATCGGTAGCTATACCCAGCAGAAGCGCGACGGCGGGATGCTCACTATCCAGCCGTCGGCAGTGCATGTTCAGGCGCTGAAAGAGTTCGGCGACATGGTGCCCAAGGCGGCAGCGGCGGCTCAGCGGCGTGCAATCAACAAAACCATCCGTTGGTTGCGCACCCACATTGCACGGGCTGTCGGCAAGCAAGAACGCATCGCTATCGGCGCCGTCCGGCAACGGCTTCGGGCGTACCCGGTGACCGGCGGCGATATGCGCGGCAAGTTGTGGTTCGGTATCAATGCCATCGAGGCCAGCCGCGTCGGGCGTGCGCGGCAAACCGGCGCGGGTGTTTCAGTCGCCGGCCGGCGTTACCAGGGGGCTTTCTATAAGAAGGTTTACGGCAGCAATGCTGATATCTGGATCCGCACGTCGAGCAAACATTTCAACACCACCGATTACCCGGATGCCGCGCAAGGTGGCAGACGCTCTGGCTTCGTCGAAGAAAACGACAACCGCTTCCCCCTGGCGAAGGCCAAGGTGTCGTTGGAGCAAGTGCGGCCGCACTTTGATGCCTGGGTGAAGCGTGCGGACGAACGCCTGCTGGAGATCCTCACGCAGGAACTCAACTTTGAACTGCAGAAGTATTTGAAGGGGACGCCGCGTGTCTGATGAAACGTTGAGCCTCGACCAGCTTTATCAATCTATCGAGCAGCACCTGCAGGCGCATCTGCCAGGTGTTCAAACCGTTGCTGCCTGGCCGAACATTGAGGATCACATCCCGTTGCCGGCGGTGTTCCTGGAGATGTCCGAGATTGAGCCGGGGGCTGATATCGGAACCGGCGAAACCACCATGATCTGCAAGTTCGAAGCGCGGATCATCGTTGACCCCATTCGGGCTAATCATCATCGCCAGGTGGTGCAGCTGGTGACCCAGCTGATTGTGTTGCTGCGGGCACAGAACTGGGGCCTGGAGATCGAATGCGCCGAGTTTATTCAAGCGGTGCAGGACTGGACCCGTCCTGAGCTGGATGGTTACACGGTCTGGCTGGTGGAGTGGAATCAGACGATTTATCTCGGTACCGAAGAGTGGCCTTGGCCGGATGAACCGCCGGGTACGCTGTTGATAGGTGTCAGCCCGGATATTGGCCCAGGCAGTCGAGATCAGTATGTCGCGCCGGAGTTGCTGGCATGAGCTACGCCAGCGGGGAAAGCGACCGCATGATCGCGGCCATGCTGATGGATTGCGTGGTGGCTGCCGTTGATACGACGGCCTCGCCGCCGGTTGTCAGGGTCAGGGCAGGGGAGTGGACCAGCGCCTGGGTGCGCTGGCACAGCGTCGCTGCTGGTAAGGCTCGGCACTGGCGAGTCCCCAGCCTGGGCGAGCAAGGCAAACTATTTAGCCCCAGTGGCAACCCGGCAATGGGTACTTTTATTCCTGGGCTGTATGGCGATGCTGGTTCGCCGCCTGACAACCGGGATCATGTTGAGGTGTGGCGGTTTGATGATGGCGGGTCGCTAGTCTATGACTGGCAGGCCAGTAGCTACAGCATCACGTTGCCTTCCGGGACCGTCACCATCAAGGTCGGCGGCACCGTAGCCACGGTCACTGATAGTGCTGTCACGGTGGTGTCCGGGGACATCGGCCTCACCGGCAATGTGACGATCACTGGGCCGCTGACGGTGACGGGTGATATCAACGGTGCCGGCAAAATCATTGATGCGGGTGGCAATACTGCAAATCACAAACACTGATTAACCGCTTATTTCTGCCCGCCGCGTGCGGGCGTTTTCATTTCTGGAGTTTGCCCACATGAACAAGCCCAAGTCGGACGAGCAGCCGGCCGCTCCCCAGTCATTGCCAGCATCGAAGGTAGAGCCGTCACCGAAAGCTGTCGGCCTGCCTCGCCGCTTTCGCGACACCGTGTTCACCTCGCGAACGCTGATCACACCGCACGGCCAAAGCCTGGTGGTTATCAGGGGGCTGGTGACCGCTGAGACCTCTGATCATTACGAATTTCTTCAAAACCATCCTGACCTCGAACCCGCGCCGGAGTAACCCAGATGATCGGAATGGATCGCCGCACTGGGCAGCCCATCTCCGGCATCGAGCATCTGCGTCAGTGCATTGAAGACATCCTGACCACCCCGTTGGGCAGCCGACGGCAACGGCCCGACTACGGTAGCCAGTTACGCCGCTTCGTCGACCTACCAGTTACCGAAGGTTGGAAAAGCGCAGTCCAGGCCGAAGTGGCACGGGCGCTGGGGCGCTGGGAGCCCCGGCTCAGTATCAGCCAGGTGCGCGTGGTGGCTGTTTTAGATGGCCGAATAGAGTTTGAACTCAAGGGCCTGTTCAAGGGCGAAAACGCGCTACTGAGGGTCGCCGCATGAGCACTGTGGATTTATCAGCGCTGCCGGCGCCGCCTGTGCTGGAGGATCTCGACTTTGAGCAAACCTACGCCGAGGAACTGGCCGCATTTCGTTTGTACATGGGCGAAAACTGGACCGCCGAGCTGGAAAGCGATCCAGTGGTCAAGCTGTTGGAGTTGGGCGTTTACCGGCGCATTCAGAACCGGGCCCGTGTAAATGACGGGGCCAAAGCACTGCTGTTGGCCTATGCCATTGATGGCGATCTTGATCAGTTGGCTGGCAATGTTCGACTGCAGCGCCTGGTGATTCAGGAAGAAAACCTCAATACCGTTCCCCCGACGCCTCGGGTGATGGAATCCAACGACGCACTGCGCGAGCGGGTGCAATTGGTGTACGAAGGGCTGACAACCGCCGGCCCACGCAACAGCTACATTCTGCACGCCCGTAACGCGTCGGCCCTGGTGGCGGATGCCACGGCTGAAAGCCCATCCCCTGCAGAGGTGGTGGTCACCGTACTGCACCTGCAGGGCAATGGGGTCGCCCCGCAGCCGCTGCTGGATGCGGTGATGAAATACCTCAGTGATGACGACATCCGGCCTGTAGGTGATCGTCTCACGGTGCAAAGCGCCGAGGTCATTGAGTACCGTATTGATGCGGTGCTGCACATGGCCGGTACCGGCTCGGAAAACGAGGCGATCCTGGCTGCGGCTGAGCAGCGCTTGGCGAGCTGGGTCAATCCTCGGCGTCGGTTGGGTGTCGAGGTACCGCGTTCGGCCATCGACGCGCAGCTGCATATCAGCGGCGTCGGTCGGGTGGACCTGCCAAATTGGCAAGACATCAAGCCGACCAAGTACCAGGCGGCTTATTGCGTCGGCTTTACCGTGAAGCTGGGAGGGCCGTCGTGAAAAGCCTACTGCCTATAAACAGCACTCAACTGGAACGGGCCATTGAAGCGGCGACCGACGAAGTCACTGATGTGCCGTTACGCACTTTGTACAACCCTGACACCTGCCCTGCGCACTTGCTGCACCAATTGGCTTGGGCCTGGTCGGTCGACCGCTGGGACAACAACTGGTCGGAAGCAGTAAAGCGCTCGGCCATACGCTCAGCGTTCTACGTACATGCACACAAGGGCACCATCGGCGCGTTGCGCCGGGTGGTTGAGCCGCTCGGTTACTTGATTGAAGTGCAGGAGTGGTGGGAGACAAACCCCAAAGGTGTTCCGGGCACTTTCGCTTTAAAGGTTGGCGTACTGGAAACGGGTATCACCGAGGAGATGTACCAAGAGCTGACCTGGCTCATCGATGACGCCAAGCCGGTCAGTCGACACATGACGGGCCTTGCGATCAGCCTTGAATCCAGTGGAGCCATAAAAATCTTCGCCAGTGCGTACGACGGCGACGAAATCGATGTGTACCCACCCGTGCTGCAGGACATAGAAGTCACAGGCGTTATCGGTGGCGGTGGGCGTGAGCATTCCATTGATGCACTGGACATTTACCCGCCTTCACAGAGCGTTATCTCGGTTGATTGCGTGAAAGGTGTATCGGGCCGCGAACATTCCATAGACTTTTTGGACGTATATCCATGATTGATGCCAATTCAAAGTTCTACGCCATCCTGACTGCGGTCGGGGAGGCGAAACAGGTCAAGGCCGATGCTGGTTTGCTGACTTGGAAAATCACCCACATGGCGGTGGGCGATGCCAATGGCACTGATCCGCTGCCAGACCGCCTGCAGAAAGTGTTGATCAACGAGCGACGCCGAGCGCCCTTGAACTCGTTGGCACCGGATCCGGCCAACTCGGCCATCTTGGTTGCTGAGCAGGTTATTCCGGCTGATGAAGGCGGCTTCTGGGTGCGTGAGCTGGGGTTGTTTGATTCGGATGGTGACCTGGTGGCAGTTGCCAACTGTGCGCCGAGCTTCAAACCCAAGCTATCTCAGGGTTCTGGGCGTACGCAAACACTGCGTATGAACTTTGTAGTTAGCAGTTCAAATAACATCGTGCTGAACATTGACCCGGCAGTGGTTCTAGCGACACGTAAGTATGTTGACGATTCGTTAGCTAGCGCTGTGCAGCGGCTGGATAACAAGCAGTCGGTATTGGTGGCGACCACCATGTCGATGGTCTTGGCAGGTGTCCAAGAAATCGATGGATTGGCTGTGCCTGCCGGTTCTCGCGTGCTGGTTAAGGATCAAGTCCAGGCAAAGGACAACGGTTTGTACCTGGTCGGCGCTGACAGTTGGGTACGCACGGTTGATGCCGACAGTAGCGATAAAGTGACGCCAGGTTTGCTTGTCACAGTCGAGCGTGGTACTGCCAACGCCGACACCGTCTGGCAACTGATCACTGATGGCCCGATAGTCTTGGGTACAACACCTCTGACTTTCCAATGGGCCGCTGGGCAAAACGTTCCAACACCTGCCGTTGATGACAGATCTAAACGTAGTGCCAACACCGAAGCGGTGCGGACTCAGATAGAAAGCCCTAAACAGGCGTTTCCTGTTCACGTCTACCGAAAAAATCGACTGATCAATGGCGCCTTTCAGGTCTGGCAGCGGGGTAAGTCTGGCGTTATTGGCAAAGCCAACGGTGACCCTGAAAGTGCTTTCGGCCCGGACCGCTGGATGATTTACAGCCCAAAGAACGCCATGTGTAATTGGAGCCAGCTGCCACTTGAGCAAGATGCAAATATCAACGAAGCAAAGTTTGGCCTGCGGCTTTCGCGCCAAGGTGAGGGGCAGGGTTGGAACCTTAGTCAGCGCATCGAGAATGTCGAAACACTGGCCGGCGGAAAGGTCACCGTATCGTTCTATATGAAAACCAGCGTGCCACATACGTGCGCTGTGATTCTTCGTCAAAACTTTGGGGTTAACTCAACCGAGCCGAACGTCGATGTGGGTACCTCGGTGGAACTGACAACGGTCTATAAAAAATACGTTGTCACCCTCGACTTGGGCGCCGTGGTGAACAAGAACAAGGGTGTCGCCAATGACTTTCTAGAAGTTATCTTTGCCAGTTGGGGAACGGGTGCCCACTACACGGACATTACCAATGTCCAGATTGAAACTGGCAGCGTGGCGACACCTTACGACTACCGGACCTATCAGGAGGAGCACCGCGCATGCCTGCGTTATTTTGAAAAGTCATTCCTCCAGGATCACCCCATCAAATCGAACAATGGGCCGTCGACCTGCATAGCGACCTTTACACAAGCCGCCGCTGCACAGTCTTCACAGTCGGCTTTGCGTATGGATTTTCGAGAAATCAAACGCGTCGTTCCAACGTTGAAGTTGTATTCACCGGGTGAGCAAACATCGGAAGTATGGGCGCAATCGCTTGGTAAGCCGTGCACTCTGACCAATATTCAAAGTTTGTGGGCAACTGGATTTGCATTGTCATGTGTGCCGCCGAGCGGCTCCGTGCCTGGCTACACGCTTCAAATCGAGTGGACGGCAGACGCTGAACTTTAAGGTGATCTCATGGATAACATTCAGTACAAACACAGTCTGGCCGGTGTGCAGCGATTGCCCGATAGCGTGTTTATTCCCAACGACATGGGTAATAAGGACTGGGTCGCTTATATAGGTTGGGTGACAGAGGGGGGGCAGACGCTACCGCTTTCAACCGCTGATGATGATGCCAATGCCGAACGCCGTTGGCGCGATGGTGAGCTGGAGTCGGTCAAATGGATGCGCGAGCGCCACCGCGATGAGTTGGAGTTAGGTAGTGCCACGTCACTGACAACGGACCAGTACGGCGAGCTTCTTGCCTATATGCAGTTCCTTCGCGACTGGCCCCAGTCAACGAAGTTTCCGACTCAAAAATACCGGCCCAAAAAGCCTGGCTGGATCGACCAGCAAACTCTTTAGCGCTCCGCATAGCCGGGGCGTTTTTGTATCCGCCGCTTAACCCCTCTAAGCCTCGCTCATGCGGGGCTTTGTCATTTCTGGAGAACTCACACTATGGCCTCTTCCGGTCGTTTTCATGGCGTTACCGTCACCCTGGTGGATACAGGGGCACGGACCATTGCGCTGCCGTCGTCGTCCATTATTGGGCTATGCGACACATTTACTGTGGTGCCAGCGGCATCCGCGAAACCCAACGAACTGACGCTGATCACCAGTGAGCGCGAAGCGGTTGCCGCTTGGGGCGAAGACTCGGCAATCACACGTGCATGCAAGGCGATTTTCGTCCGTGCGAAAGCCGTGGTGATCGGCTGCGGTGTCGCCAAAGTTGAAGACCCTGCCCAGCAAACCTCCTCAATCATTGGCGGTGTCCTCGCGTCCGGGCAGCGTACCGGCATGCAGGCATTGCTGGACGGCAAGAGCCGATTTAACGCCCAGCCGCGGCTGCTGATTGCCCCTGGTCATACCGCGACCCAGGCTGTTGCAACTGCGCTGGATGCGTTGGCTGGCAAGCTTCGGGCACTGGCGATTCTCGACGGGCCGAACACCACGGACGAAGCCGCAATGGCCTACGCCCAGGAGTTCGGCAGCAAGCGCTGCTTCCTGGTCGATCCGGGCGTGCAGCTGTGGGACACGCTGCAGAGCAAAACCGTCAACGCGCCGGCCTCTGCCTTCGCCGCTGGTTTGTTTGCCTGGACGGATGCCGAGTATGGCTTCTGGTCGTCGCCATCGAACAAAGAGTTCGTCGGCATCACTGGCACCTCGCGGCCGGTCGAGTTTCTGGATGGCGACGAAACCTGCCGGGCCAACCTGCTCAACAACGCCAACATCACCACCATCATCCGCGACGGCGGGTATCGCTTGTGGGGTAACCGTACGCTGTCAGCGGATCCCAAGTGGGCGTTTGTTACCCGTGTGCGCACGGTCGACATCGTCATGGACGCAATCCTGGCGGGGCACAAGTGGGCGGTCGACCGTGGCATCACCAAGACCTACATCAAGGATGTCACCGACGGCCTGCAGGCATTCATGCAGGACCTGAAAAACCAGGGCGCGGTGATCAACTTCGAGGTGTTCGCCGACACCGAACTGAACACCGTCAGCCAGCTAGAGCAGGGCAAGGTTTACTGGAACATCCGTTTCACCGACGTACCGCCTGCCGAGAACCCGATTTTCCGGGTCGAGGTCACCAATCAGTGGCTCACCGAAGTCCTGGAAACCGCTGCCTAAGGAGGCTGCTCAATGATTCCTCAAGTGCTTTTCAACACCAACCTGTTCGTCGACGGCATCAACTTCAAGGGCGATGTGCCCAGCCTGAGTTTGCCGAAGCTGGTGGTTAAAACGGACGAATATCGTGGTGGCGGCATGGCTGGCCCTATCGAGATGGACATGGGCCTGGAAAAGATGGAGGCCAGTTTCACCACCAACGGCGTACGTCGCGAGGCCATGAAGTTTTTTGGGCTGTCCGATCAAACCGCCTTCAACGGGGTTTATCGCGGTTCGTTCAAAGGGCAAAAAGGGCAGACCACAGCAGTGGTGGCGACCTTGCGCGGCATGCTCAAAGAGCTGGACCCAGGCGACTGGAAGGCAGGCGACAAAGCCGAGTTCAAGTACTCGATTGCCGTCAGCTACTACAAGCTGGAGATCGCCGGCCGCCTCATTTACGAAATCGACATGGTCGCCTCGATCCGCGTGATCGACGGTGTGGACCAACTGGCATCCATGCGCAGTGACCTGGGTCTCTAAGGAATTTATCGAATGGCTACCCCTGAACTGAAAAAGCTCCCTACCTGGCTGAAGCTCACCGCCGAAAACGCCACTATCACCTTGTCTCGGCCCTCTGAGGTCAACGGCGTGACCGTCGATACCCTGACTATTCGCTCACCCACAGTGCGCGAAGTGCGCGCTGCTGATCGTGCCTCGGGCGACGACGAAGAGCAGCGCGAGCTGATGCTGTTCGCCGGCCTTTGTGAAGCAGGCCAGCAGGATCTGGAGGGCCTGAAGCTGGTGGACTACCACCGCCTGCAGGCCGGTTATTTTCGCCTGGTGCAGGACGACGGGGTTTAACCCCGCACTGTTGAAACTGGCGGCCAAACGCTTGGCGGCGGAAACCGGATTTTCCGCCGCCGAGATTCAGGCCATGCCGTTTGCCGAGATGGTCTGGTGGCTCTCGGATTGAGCCTCCTACCGTAATCACTCGCTACAGGGAGCCACGACATGGCAAACAAACTCGCGCTCGGCCTGGTAATTGGCGGCGCCGTCAGCTCCACGGTGGGCACGGCCTTCAAGGATGTGCAGGGGCGGATCAAGCAACTGGAAGCTCAAGGCACCAAGGCTCGGGTGCTGCAGCGAACGATTGGCGACACCATCCGCCTGCGGGAGGAATGGAAGAAGGCCAATGACAGCGGCGCCGCTGGTGCCAGTACGTTGCTGCGCAAATTGGAATCCAACCTCAGCACCCTGAAAAAGCAGGGTGTCGAGGTGCGTAACCTCGCCAAGGCTTATCAAAGCATGGAACAGGTCGCTCGCAAGGCCGACCTGAAAGCCACCGGGTACTCTCAGATCAAAGATGGCAAAGAGGGGCTTACCGGCACGTTGGGCAAGGCGGCGGCTGCTACCGCTTTGATCGCCATTCCCACCAAGGTATCGGCCAACTACCAGACGCAAATCCGGCAGATGGCGCTGTGGGCACACACTGCCGGCACAGACGCCGAACAGAAAATGGCCGACAAGATCAGTGAGGTGGCCGCGAAGAAGGGGATGGGGCAGCAGGCTCTCGCTCGGGCGGTCGGTGGCTTGATCGAGAAGGGCATCGACTGGGAGGAGTCGGTGGACTACGCGCCGCTGATCGCTGACCTGGTCGACGGCCAGGGCATGGAGGCCGCAACTATCGCCACCTTGTTCAGTGCCTTCAAGGAGGCCGGCGTCAAGAAGGAGGACATGGGCGCAATGTTGGGCCAGGTGGCCGCTGCGGGTGACATTGGCGCGTTTGGTCCCAAGGATATGGCCAAGTACATGCCAGCATTGCTCGGCACGATTAAACGCTTGGGCATGGAAGGGCCGGAAGCCGTGCGTTTCCTCGGTGCGAGCCTGCAGTCGCAGTTCTCGCAAACCCAGGACGCGGCGGCGGCTGCGACCAACATGAACAACTTGCTCAACGCGGTGATCAGCAGCACCAGCCAGGAGCGGTTCGCAAAACAAGGCTATGACCTGACGAGTTCGATTCTGGCCGCTACCAAAAGCGGTAAGGCGTCCAACCCGGTTGAAGCCTTCATCATGCTCAGTGAACAGCTGATCCAAAAACAGGATCCTGCCACGGCCAAGAAGGTCGCGGCGCTTAAGGCCAAGATCAAGGCGTCCAAGGATGGCAGCGCCGAAGAAGAGCAGGCGATGGTCGCGCTGATTCAGGCAGCGGGTTTGGCGAATATCGTCAGTGACCAGAGCGCCAGTGATGGCTTGCTCGCCCAGATCAAGTACGGCAACACGATCAAAGACAACATGACCACCATCAAGAAAACCGATGGTAAGGCCAAGATCGAGTCCGACGCGGCAAAAGCTCGTGAGACATCCAACGCCAAGTGGAGCGCGGCGACATCGAGCATGGAAGCGACGATGACCAGCCTCGGTGATGCGTTACGACCGCTCACCGACCTGGCGGCCGATGGCTTGACCAAAGTTGGCAATAGCATTGCCGGCCTTGCCAATGAATTTCCGAAAATCGTCAGCGGTACGACGGTAGCTATTGGTGCGATTGGCGCAGCAGTGGCAGCATTTCAGACATTCAAGATCGGCAAGGGCCTGATTAATTTGGCGCGTGGCGGTTTGGGCGGAAAAGCAGTTGGTGTGCAAAAGGTGTTTGTCACCAATTCGAATCCAGACGGCGTCCGTACAGGCAGGGGCAAAGGCGGTACAACGTTGTCGGTGGTGGAAAAAGGGCTGAAAGCTGCCGCCGCCTTACGAGGTAAGGGTGGTCCTGGGGCTGATCCGAAGGCGGGTGGTTTGGATCCTGTTGCCACGGGCATTGATGTCGTCTCGATGATTCAAGACGCGGTGGGTGGTGGAGGGGAAGCCGCAGAGCCGGTGGGCGGTATTCAGCGTGTGTTTGTCGTGAATATGGCGTCCATGGGCGGCATGGGTAATTCTCGCTCGGCACGACGTCGCAACCGAAAACCTCCTGTTCCTCGGGCTTCGCGTCGGCGACCAACGGCACCGCCACGGTCACCGCGTCCGGTTGGTCCGGCACGCGCACCTGCGCTTGCACAGCGTCCGCCGGTTAAGCCACGTAGGCCGGCTATTCGGCCTACGACACCTCCCGTGCCTGCGCCGGCTTTACGGCCACCGGTTCCAGCGCCTCGCCCTCCCGTTATGCCTGGGCCTGGAACGAAGATGCTGACCTCGGTCGCCGGAGGTGTCGGTAAGGTTGGCAAAGCGGCCAAAGTGGTTCCGGGCGCCTCCTTGGTCGAGGCCGGCAGCATGGTGCTCAACACCTACCTGACCGCTGAAACGCAGGACGAAAAAGCGGAGGGCTATGGTGAGGCCGCCGGAACACTTGCCGGCACCATGGCGGGTGCGGCTGCGGGCGCTGCCATTGGTTCAGTGGTACCCATCATTGGCACAGCCATCGGCGGCATGGTGGGGGCATACCTTGGGAGCATGGGAGGTCAGCAACTGGGGGGCTGGGCTGGATTGTCGATGTTCGGCAGTGACAAACCCAAAGCGACCGCTGCACCGATTACGCCGATGTTGATGGCGCCGCGACCTGGGCCAGCGGTACCCAGCCTGGCAACGATGGCGAATAATTTCGCTGCTCGGCAACCTGTTGTTGTGGCGACTCAGCCAGCACCTGCAGTGCAGGATATCGGAACGGCTGTCGCTCCCTTGTCACCGGTCATAAAACCGCTGATTCAGGCGGTACCGGTGCCGGTAAATAGCCTCGCCGCGCCTCCGGTGCGGCAGCAGGCGCTGGTTGCAACAGCAACGCCGAAGCCAACGGCACCGATGATGATGTCAATGGGGCCGGCGTTGGGTGACGTCACTCGCTCACTGGCGGCGCCTGTTGCTCCAAAACCCGCCAATCTGGTTATTCAGGCGTCTGCGGCACCTAAGCCAGAGCCTGCACGGGTGGACCAAAAGTTCAGCTATTCGCTGAACATGCCGGTCACGGTCGAGGGTGATGCCAAGGATCCGCAGCAATTTGTTCAGCAGCTTCTACCCCTGATGCAGCGCGCACTGAATGACGCCGCACAGCAGGAAGCCCGACGTAATCTCTACGATGACGCCCATACATAAGGAGGGATCATGGAATATCTGGAGCAGATGCAGTCCGGCTTCAAATACCTGGTCAGCGCGGGCGAGGCGGGCCGGCGGAGCATTGATGGGATTATGGGACCTGTAAACGGCGCGATCAGCGAGATCACGGGTGCGGCTGCTGAGCTTGAAAATGTGCCGTTCCTACCGCCAGGTGCAGGTGAAAAACTCCAACGTGTCATGCGGGGGATTGGTGCAGCACAGGCCAAGGTCGGCGCAGTGGTTGAGACATACAGCCGAGCTTCGCGGGCGGCCTCTCAAATAGATGAGCGCCTGGGTGTCCTCAAAGAACAAGCCGCCAAGGCCGGCGCGGCTATTAACAAGGTGGCCGGGAAGGTCAGTCCATCGCTGGCAAACGTTCTACCGACCGAAGCCCTGGGGCTATCTCAGACTCCTCTCGCTGAGGCCGTGAAGCCGTTTCCTCACCTGCTGATCATCCAGCCGCTCAAGCCAAACACCCAACCCTACTACTTCAACCTGGATACGGCGGCCTTCGACGAGTTACGCCGGCAGACGGAGTTTCGCTGGGCTGCGCAAGAACGCCTCAGCCGTCGACCGGCGCAGCAGGCCATTGGTATGGGCGAGGAAAAAATGACCCTAAAAGGCTCGATCTTTCCGGGCTTCAAAGGAGGGCTCAAGCAACTGGACACCCTGCGCAGCATCGGTGCCCAGCTGCTGCCATTGACCCTCACCACCGGATATGGGGAAGTGCTGGGTACCTGGTGCCTGAAGAACCTCGACGAAGAACAGAGCGCGCTGCTGCAGGGCGGGATCCCGCGAAAGCAAGTATTTACCCTGGAGTTTGTACGATATGGCGATGACCTGCAGAACGTCTGACGGCGACGTGCTGGATACCCTGTGTAACCAGCTTTACGGGCACCTCAACGGCACCGTGGAGGCGGTGCTGGCCCACAACCAAGGACTGGCCGACCAGCCGCAACCGCTCAAGGCCGGGTTGCTGATTGTCTTCCCAGACCTTCCTCCGGTCACGGACGAAACCGTGCAGCTGTGGGACTGATGGCCGATTGCCCCATAGGGCTGTCGCCGATAGACTCGCCCTTTTTGGATCGAGCGCGGGACGCCTCATGGAAAGATCAACAGCGTTAAGGACGGTAAAACGGGGCATCTGTGCTGAATTGGACTATCGGATGAATTGGATTTTCTTCGGCATTGTGGGGGCGATTCTCCTGGCCTTCATTCCCATCGTTGGTTGGTTTTTGGCCGTAGGTGTGATCCTCGCCACGCTGTGGAAAACCTTCGGTTTCCGTGAAACCCAGGTGGTCGGCAGTTGCCCGGCGTGTACCAAGTCGATGGTCATTGAGCCGAAGACCGACGTCTTCGCCTGCCCTGTGTGTCAAAGCTGTATTGCTGTTCGAGAGGACAGCCTGGTGGTGCTCGACATCAACTGAGCACCCATTCATGACGAAGCCCCGCAATGCGGGGCTTTGTCGTTTCTGGGGTATCGAGATGAAACCAACTTTTAGAATTGTCGCGGACGGGACCGATATCACGGCCCTGATCAACGACCGCCTGCTGTCCCTGCGTACCGTCGATAAACCCGGCATGGAGTCGGATGATTTCGAGCTGCGTATCGATGACCGCGATGGTGCGGTGTCACTGCCCAAGCGCGGTGCCGGCATTGAGATCTACCTGGGCTACGCCGGCAACAGCCTGACGCGCCTGGGCCGCTACATCGTGGATGAGGTCGAAGCATCCGGCCCGCCGGACACCATCGTCATTCGCGGTAAAGCCAGCGACATGCGCGGATCCGGCAAAACCACCCGTACCGGTAGCTGGGAAAACGTCACCCTTGCGCAGATTGTCACCGACTTGGCCGCTCGCAACGGCTGGCAACCAGTCTGTTCCATCACTACTGTGGTGCCTCGGGTCGACCAGATCGGCGAATCCGACTTCAACTTTATCACCCGCTTATCCAAGCAATACGACTGCACCGCCAAGGTCGCCGACGGCAAGCTATTGGTGATGCAGCGTCAAGCGGGCCAGAGCGCGAGCGGCAAAACCCTCGGAGTGGTCACCATCAAGAAAAGCGATGTCAGCCGCTGGCAGTTTCGTTTCGCTGATCGCACCACGCAAAAGGCGGTCAAGACACGCTACCAGGACAAAAAGAACGGCGAACTGGTAACCCTGGAGCTGGGCAACGATGACGCCCCGGAAGGCATGCCGCCGGTACATACCGACCGACATATCCACCCCAACAAGTCTGCAGCGGAACAGGCCGCCAAGGCACGGCTGAATGCGTTCAACCGTTCTTCTGCAGCAGTTCGGCTGGAGATGGTAGGGCGCACCGACTTGTTTGCCGAGCGCCATATCAACGCGCAGGGCTTCAAGGACGGATTGGATGGGGACTTTTTGGTGGACTCGGTGGAACAGGTGTTCACCCAGGCCGGCTGGTCCACCACGGTCGAGTGCAACGCCGGCAAGAAAGGCAAGGCTAAGGCCAAAGGTAAGAAACAGAAAAAGCCGCTCACGGTGCTGACAGTGCCGTGACCGCCTAACGCAATCGACAGACCCGCAACGACGAACTCAGGAGGCGCCATGCCAATCACCGAGCAACAACTTCAACGCATCATGCCCAACGCCCGCCGCCAAGCGGGCGTTTTTGTATCTGCTTTAAATGCAGCGATGATCAACAGGAAGATCAACACACCCAAGCGCCAAGCCGCATTCCTCGCCCAGGTCGGCCACGAGTCAGGCCAGTTGCAGTACGTACGCGAACTGGGCAGCGATCAGTACCTCAGCAAATACGACACCGGCGCCCTAGCGGCCAAGCTCGGTAACACTCCCGAAGCCGACGGTGATGGTCAGCGCTACCGTGGTCGTGGCCTGATCCAGGTCACCGGTCACGACAACTATCTGCGCTGCAGCCTGGCGCTGTTTGGCGATGAACGATTGTTGCGCACGCCGGAGCTGATCGAGCAGCCGCAATGGGCAGCAGAGTCGGCGGCGTGGTTCTGGTCGGTGAATGGGCTGAATGCGCTCGCGGATCAGGACCAGTTCAACACCATCACCCGCCGGATCAATGGCGGCCTCAACGGCCTGGAGGATCGGCTGCAGCTGTGGGGCAGGGCGAGGGCAGTGTTATGCGTCTCTTCGACCTGATCCCCGCGCAGTTTCGAATCGCTGTCGTCGGCGGCTTGTTGCTGATGGTCGCCGTCGGCTCCGCGGCGTTGGCCTGGACTGTGCAGGACTGGCGTTATGGCCGTGTGTTGGAGCGCCAGGCCCGGCTGCAGGCGGACACCCTCAACGAGATCTCCAAAGCGTCTGCTGACCTGCAGCGCATCGAGCAGGAAAAACGCCTGGCCCTGGAGCTACGCCTGCAGAACAAAGATGAAACCCACCACAAGGAACTGACTGATGAGCAAACCAAGCAGGCTCGCCTGCGTGATCGCCTGGCTACTGCTGATCTGCGGCTGTCAGTCGTACTCGCCGCCACCGAAACCACCGGCAGCTGTGCAATGCCAACCACCACCGGCACCGGCCGCGTGGTTCATGGCACCACAAGAGCCCAACTTGACCCAGCGCATGCTCAACGAATTATCGGCATCACCGATGTCGGCGACCAAGGATTGATCGCCCTGCGAGCCTGTCAGGCTTACGCAAAAGAAGTTTCTACACCGAAGTAAAAGGAGCGGCCGGGCAGGATGCGTCAACATCCTACCCGGCCACCTTCCCCGCAGATCGTCCCTGCAAGTCCAGCCAAGGCTCCTGCTTCGTGCACAAAGCGAAGCGAGCCTAGCACTGTTTATCCATACAGCAAAGGTCTTGCTTTTTATGTCTACACCCATCATCCCTTGGATGGGCGGCAAACGCCGCCTGGCCGACCGCCTTATCCCGCTCTTCCCGCCACACGAATGCTACGTTGAAGTGTTTGCCGGCGGCGCCGCGCTCTACTTCATGCGTCCCCAGGCTGCACCGGTTGAGGTCCTCAACGACATCAACGGCGACCTGGTGACGCTGTACCGCGTCGTGCAGAACCACCTTGAAGAATTCGTCCGCCAGTTCAAATGGGCGCTCAGTTCTCGGCAGGTGTTCGAGTGGCAGAAGATGACCCGCCCTGAAACTCTCACCGATATCCAGCGCGCCGCTCGATTTTTCTACCTGCAGCACCATGCCTTTGCCGGCAAGGTGACGGGGCAGACGTTTGGCACCGCGACCACTGGTCCAGCGATCAACCTGCTGCGGATTGAGGAAAACCTATCTGCAGCGTGGCAGCGTCTGTCAGGCACCTATGTGGAAAACTTGGGTTGGCTTGAATGTGCCGAGCGCTACGACCGTGCCCATACCTTCCACTACATGGATCCGCCTTACTGGCAGACGGCCGGATATGGCGTGGATTTTCCCTTTGAGAATTACGAACGCATGGCTGACTTCATGCGGCGCTGCAAAGGCAAGGTGATGGTCAGCATCAACGATCACCCTGATATCCGGCGGGTGTTTGAGGGGTTTCACTTTGAGATGGTGGACATTCGATACACCACATCGAACCAACGGCAAGGAAAGAGTGAGGTTAGCGGTGAACTGGTGATCATGAACTGGGAGCCCGCCGCATTGGGAGGTCTGTTCTGATAGCATCAAACATCTTTGGGTGGCACCGGCAGCAGTAAGTCAGCCCCCTGGTTTTTCACACTCCCCACTGCTTTGCTAACGGCATACCACTCAAAGTCCTCCACAGGCTGGCAACATTCCTTTGCTATTTCCTCGGCGCGGGCTGGAGTAAGGCTGGGATCGATCCATTCCCTGGCATGCTCAGGTGTCAGCACCAACGGCTTGCGGTCGTGGATGTCCACCATGCCCTGGTCACTGGCGGCGGTGATGATCACGAATCCGTCGCCGTCGTGGGGATCCAGGCCAGGATGAACTTGGGCAAGCGCGCCAAAGAACATGGGTTTCTGACTCTTCAGGCGAATGAAGTAGGGCTGCTTTCTCTTCGGTTCGTCAGGGTCTTTGACCCACTCATACCACCCTTCACTCGGCACCAGGGCTCGGCCATTTGGCCAAAGTTGCTTGAAAAACTTTCCCGTGGTGACCGTCTCTACACGGGCGTTGATCGGATCGGGGCGCTTGCCCTTGGCCCAGAACGGCGCCCATCCCCATTTGACTGCATCGATATGCAGCCCATTCTCTGCTGCGTGCAGTATTTGCACCCGTGTCGACGGGGCGACGTTGTAGCGGTCAATAGACTGAGCGTCGTAACCGCTGAACAGCTCTATCTGGGGGCTCAGTTCTTCAATAAAGATCGCCATCCCTTCGTACTGCACGAATCGTCCGCACATACGCACCTCTCCGCCTGTCGAAATTTCCTACAGAAAAATTGACCGCAAGCGTCCTACAAAGTTAACTGTACATTCGTACAGTATCTGTAAAAGGCCGCATCATGAGCTTCACCATTCTAGGTCCTATCGCTGAGGCAGGCGCGGAGCTGCCTATGTGTTCGTTCCAGGTCCCAGCCGGTTTTCCATCGCCGGCAGCGGATCATATTGAACAGCACATCTCATTGGATGAGGTTCTGAATATCCGCGCACCTCATGTGTACCTGGTAGCAATCACCGGGGAAAGCATGCAGGGGATTGGTATCTTCGAAGGTGATCTCGCAGTAGTGGATCGTGCCATTGAGCCTGCTCATGGGCATGTGGTGGTGGCGCTGCTGAACAATGAGCCCGTCTGCAAGCGTCTATGTAAGCGCGGCCGGGAGGTGGTCCTGCTGTCGGAGAACCCCAAATATCCGGCGCGTTACGTTCTCGAAGGTGATGAGCTGTCTATCTGGGGTGTGATCACCAGCACAGTGCGCAGCCATGTCTAAGCAGCAACCGACCTTTGCGCTGGTCGACTGCAACAGCTTCTACGCCAGTTGCGAGCGGGTATTCCGGCCGGACTTGGCGAAGGTGCCCATCGTGGTGCTGAGCAATAACGACGGCTGTGTCATTGCTCGCAGCTACGACGCCAAGCCGTTCATCAAGATGGGCGAGCCGTATTTCCAGATCAAGCACAAACTCAAGCGACACGGCATTGTCGCGTTCTCCTCCAACTATGCGCTGTACGGCGACATAAGCGAGCGCGTGATGAGCCTGATCGAGTCATTGGTGCCGGCAGTTGAGGTTTACAGCATTGATGAGGCATTCGCCGATCTGACCGGTGTCGGTGGTTTAGATGCCTTAGGTCGGCAGATCCGCGCTCAGGTACTTCGCTGCACCGGCATACCTGTTGGTGTGGGTATCGCTCATACAAAGACCCTGGCGAAGCTGGCAAACCATACCGCGAAGCGCCTGCAATCGCAGACCGGTGGCGTGGTCAATATCACCGACCCGGTTAAGCGGGACTGGGTGCTGCGTAATACGGACGTGGCGGAGGTGTGGGGCGTTGGCCGAAAGATGAAATTTCACCTTGATACGATGGGCATAAAGTCTGCAATGGACTTGGCGAAGGCGGACCCATGGACGCTCCGCAAGAAGTTCAGCGTTGTGATCGAGAAGACTGCCAGGGAGCTGGGCGGCACGCCTTGCTTGGAGCTGGACGAGCCGGATCCGCCAAAGCAGGAGATCTGCTGCAGTCGTATGTTCGGCCAGCGGCTGACGGAGCTGCCGCCTATCAAAGAGGCGGTAGCCACCTACATGATGCGAGCTTCTGAGAAGCTTCGCGCCCAGAATTCGCTGTGTAAGAAAGTGCGCGTTTGTATCCGTACTGGCATGTTTAACCCGGAGGAAGCGAAGTACGCGAACGGTGTGGTGGTGGATATGCCGTATCCCACTGACGACGTGCGTTTGCTCACTCAGGTAGCGGTTGGGGCGCTTGATCGAATATTTCGAACTGGCTTTAAGTACAGCAAGGCTGAGGTTATGTTGCTCAATCTTTGCCAGCAAGGTGAGTACACCGATGATTTGTTCGCTACGTCTCAGCCGGCGGAAGCGACACGGGTGATGAACGTGCTGGACCAGATCAACGCACGATGGGGGAGGGGGGCTCTGCGGCCGGCCAGTGTGCCAACGGACCCTGAATGGGGTATGAGGCGCGGGATGTTGAGCCAGAGTTTTACGACGAAACTCGATCAACTCTGGTCAGTGACTTGTAAGTAACTAAGAATTTTGGGCTATAAACCTTAGAACCTTTCAGCAGTATTTACATAGTAGTTATCATTGTCAGAAAGGATCCTCATTGTCTCTTTCTGTTGCTGGTGGTGTAAGGTGGTGCAGTAAGAGTTTAAGTTTGCCAAGTAGCTCGTCAAAGGTTACGACGTCAACGTCCTTGCAGGCGTGACGAAATATATCAAAACACCGTCGTTGCTCTGCTTCGGTTGGAGTGATACCAGCAATAACGATACAGCTTATTGTGTCCGGCAAAGAATTTTTTAGATTTGATTGGTGATAAAGCCAGTTGTTCTGCAGCGACGCTTTCTGAAATAAAACTTGTGTGACTGCTCCACTAAGCTCTGCGTGTGGGCCGTAAACCTTGTCGTTGCGGTAAGCTTTTGTTTGCATTAGTGGGCTAGAGGGTTTTTTGATCTCGATAATTGCTAGTGATTGACCTAGCTCCCTAAATAAAAAATCTCCAATCTGGGAGCCTGAGCCATCTAAGTGAGAGCTTTGAGCGTGGAACTGGGCGTGAAGTAGTTTCACAGGTCGGGCGAATAATAGTGACAGTATGAAAATATTTTCCTCAAAGAAAGTCTGCCATTGTGCTTCCGGTAGTGACAGACTTAATTTTTTTTCAAAACGTTCAATCATGGTGGCGAGGGTTACCCGCTCGATCTCTGCATGTAAGTTGATCAGTTCACGAGGTGAATCCCTCGCTATCTGTTCGGCACTCTCTCGCACAGTTCGAATTGAAGCTTCGCGCTTATGTCGCTCTGCCGCTGGCGAAGGCCTATTGCCTACCATACGGTACTCAACTAGCTCTCCAGTAGAGGTCAATTGTGCATAGGCGGGGAAACGTTCGGGGGATAGTTTTGCAAGGATCTCATTTCGAACGTGCCACTGTTTGGCTATGTGAATACGCTCTCGCAGCTTTCTGTCTGTTCTTACGAATATACGCCTCATTTCGTCTAAGCAGTCCCTTGGGATTCGGGCTGTACCCTCGACAATCTCCAGTTTGCTGTCTTGGGTGATTACAATACTTTCGATGTCAGGGAGTCGAACTAGTCCATGCCACAAGGGGTCTAGTTCTTTCGCTAGTCCTAAGCCATATGCACACTCATTCCATACTGGGCGTGGCATTTGCCAATCGATGAGTATCAGCGCTTGGTCTTCAGCATCGGGAAGATCGTAGCTGTCCATTTCATAAGTTATGGTTTTGATGCGGCCATGCCTACGAGAAAGGTATCGTTTTGCGTGAGGATTTGTGAAAATCGGAAATGTTACGATCCTATCTGAGAAGATTCGCGCTATCTTGGGCCACTTAGTACCTACGTCGGGATACCAGACGTCTGGTTCGTCCAACGAGAAAAAAGTCTGCATGTAGAGATCTTTGCACGCTACCCCCTTTTCATCAGCTGAAAGCAAGCGAAAGTCCGGGTTCAGAATTGCTTCGGAGTCATACATAAAATATTGCTCCCACATTAAAACCCATATGTTTTCCAGTCGTAAAACGCCATAAGTCGGCGAAAGTGGTACCTGTTATTGCAACTGATAAGATGATCATAGTTTGCACGTAGATATTCCGATAATACTTGAGAGTCTGCATTAGGTAGCAGGGGTGTCATACTGACTATTTCGGACTCTGATGCAGTAGCAAGGAACTCTGGAAAAGGCATCTTCGAGTATCTCACGGTCTGAAGAGGGCTTGCTGTTGCGAAGTCTTCTGCTTTCCTATTGATGAGACGGTCAAGCTCGAGTCCTGATTTTTCGTAGTCTGCTTTACAATTTATGCCGAGTTCCCGCAGATATTTGAACACCGGAACAAACTTTGTTTGCTTAGGTAATAGAGATAGTGTTGTTTCGACAAGTTTTTTCGGATCAAAGTTTTTGTTGTTTGAAATTAAGTCTTCGAAGATATCACCAATTGAGATGCCTTTGTATCCAGTTTCGCCTACCTTTCCTATCACGCCAAGCCCAAATACGATTTCAATATCGTTCTCGTCTTGGATTTTATCGTAATCAACGACAGCGATTTTCTTGTCAGGATTCTGTCCTTTTACAATTTCGTAAACGCGCTCTTTACAAAATCGAAGAACTCTTGCTGGGAGCTTGCGCTCGAACTGAGCAATGGCATCGTAAACAGGTGTATAGTTTTTTGTTTTTACAACTTTTACAGGGATCTGGATGGAGTCAAATTGAAGATAGGATGTTTCAATGATAGGGCCGCCAATAGGTTCGTTCCTATCAATAAATATTAAGTTGTCTCTGAGCTTGGCTATGTTTTCTTTACCAATACAAAGTGATATTGATTTAAGAAGATCCCGGATGTTAGTGTCTGAAATTGAATAGCCTATGAATACTACTGGATGCTCTACAAATATAGTAATCAATTTAGATGCTAGATAAGCATTGCGGTTGTTGTAGTCGTGATAATCGGTTTCTGTTAAAATGAGCGAGTCTGGAACGCTGCAGCATCCGTGGATCTTATAGATCTCTCCAATGTTCATGGTGTTGGAAAATAGGAGTTCTTTTTGGCCGATGTATACGGTATGGTCAGGAAAAAGACTTTCAGTGAATACATCCCAGTTAGTAGTAATTATTCCGTCTACATCGCATTCTTTTAGTGCGTTAATTTCCTCTAAAATAGTTTGCGGTATCTCATTTAAATGTTTGTGTTGAAGGTAGTCACATATTTCTAGGCGAAGCGGTGACGTTCTATCGTTTATGAGATGTGCGGAATGTTCGCGCTTTATCGCATACTCATCATGACCCCACCACAAATCATGGAAATCATCAGCGATGAGTTGAGCTGATTTAGGGGTGTCATTGTTAGCGCTACTTTTGTAATACGCGTAGGGTTTGCCGGTCAAACAAAATCGACTGAGCAACCCCTCCCAATCCTCAAGGCCTATGTATCGCCTCGAAAAGCCGGAGCCGAGAAACAAAAAAGGGCCGGATGATCTTTGGGAAAATACGGAACTGAGTTCTGCTTCGATGTCCATATGGCAGCCATCCTTGAACGAGAGAAAATTGGTAGGGACAGTATCGGGCATTGTGCTATCACACTGGAAAATGAAGTGTGATTAAGAGAGATGATCTGGTCAATGGGGGGACGTCGATCGGGACAGGCAGGGTAGCTTCCGAATTGAGTCAAAGGAGCAGGGAAAGGTGTTTCAAAATTGGAATATTGAATCCCCCCCCGATTTCATTGACACGATGAAATCGGCTCTAAATCCATATTTTATCTGTCCGAGTTCACCGGAAGTCGATACCGATGCTCAATGAGCGTCGGCTTTGCCCGATTGCGGCCTGTCACAAGTTTTCATATTGCCCATCACTAGGCTTGTCCGACGCGAACGTGAACTCTGGGGGAGTGAAGGGGCTGGGGCAAAAATGGGGCAAACCACACGCCAATCTATGCCATTCAATGCCCATTATGCATTTGTGCAACCTATCCCACGTAAGCCTCGCAGCCAGTAATCACGGGCCTATTCTCCAAAATCCCCCACATACCCCTACACAATTGGGGTGTGCTTTGTCAGAGACGATTAGTTCGTAGCTTCGCCAAGCCCTGCTTGATGTGCCCAGCGTTTTCGCCGATCACGAATAAAGCGCCACGTACGTTGTCACCAACCTCATCCATGCCTTGCTTTTCGCTTTGGAGAGCCAACTCCATCAGAGCTGCTTCCAACGCGAGCTGATTCTCGTACATTCGTTCAAGCAAATCTGGGAGTGAGTATTCCCCTGCCATGTGTGTCACCCCGCCTAAAATGGCTAAGCATAGCAGTGGCCTAGTAAATTGGTACTTGCTTAGAAATTGCTACGAGGAAGGCTGCTCACCGCCTCGAAAGCAGGGGGAGTGGCGGTTTTGGGGAGGGCTACGTCAAATCCATCATCGGATGGATGGTTTAACTGGGTTTCCTGCGGTCGTATGCGATCCTACGCTGCCTTCCGCGAAGGGCAGCAGTCGGCCAATAGCTGCCATTTGACGTCTACGAAACCATGAGCGATTCAGTTTTCCATTCTGCAGGCTATCTGTATCAAGCTGCTATCGCTCATCATCTCCTGATATGGTTGCGATATGCTCCTGAATTTTTTTGAGCTAAAGGTGCAGAGAAGGCACCAGTCGCATCAAACTCCCTCCAGGGCACCCCAACTTTTCCGCATAGCCAACCTTAAGGACCACGAAATGGAATTCTCAAGCGATGTCTTCGACTTCGACCAATACCGAGCCTCAATGTCCGAGACGGAACGAAACATCACCGACGCGCTACCAGAGGCGGTTACGCATTTAAAGAAATGCGACCATCTGATTCTCTCAACCTTGGAAGGGTTGGGTTGCACCGAGTCACGAGCAGCGGCGGCTCACGCCCACTCGCTATACTTGGCCGCCTGTAACCTAGCTCTCGGAGCACACCTGTCTGCAATATTTCCTCTTCTCAGAACAGCGATGGAGTCTGCTGTCTACGGCTACCTCTTCAATAGAGAGCCTGGCCTATCACAATCTTGGCTGAGCAGGCATGATGACGAAGAGGGTTTCCAACAGAACAAAAGGTCGTTCACACCTGCAGTTAAGCGATTTCGCAAGTATCTTAAGGAGCATGATGAGCAGTCGAAGGGAACACCTTACGAGAAGCACATCATGGGGTTCTTCGATGCCGCTATTGACTTTGGTGCACATCCGAATCCAATCGCCCTGAGTAATGCAACGACCGTCGAGCGACATGACAATTTCGAAAGGTTCAAATATGATTACCTACGTGTCGATTACCCTAGTGTTATTCAGGGTTTGGTAGCCACCTATGAATTTGCCCAAGCAATCGCAATGATCAACCACTTTTCCCGCATGTGCATAACTCCAGGAATTAAGGGCCTAGATGAAATGTTCTTAGGATTTGTGGAGGAAACGAATGGGATCTGCGACAAACTTAATGGTAGCCCTATTGGCTTCAATTCAAGGTACTATACGCAAATTAATAACTTAGTTAAACGTTCGTGGAAAAAGGAATGAAATACCTCTAGTTTCGTAGACCCCGGCGAATGCCTACTTTTGGACGCTGCCTGCCTTCCATGACCGGCTCAAACCGACCCAAAACGGTCGGTCTGACGGTTCGATACTCATTGCTGAGTGCTTCGTAGAGGTACTTGTCTGCGTGGGCTTAAAAGATCCGTATGCACATATTTATCGATGAATCTGGAAGCTTTGTTTACACGAAAGAACAGGCCGGATGGAGTTGCATCTGCGCGATCGCGATTCCTGACAGTGCTCTTGGCGAAGCTGAAAGCGCCCTTCAAGATTTTAAGGCTGAAAATGGATGCGCCTCCACCGACGAATTGAAAATCGGGAAAATGGAAGATGAAATGAGCTACTTCCGTCTTCTAGGTAGACTGGAACGAGCGAACTGTACATTGTACGGGATAGCAACAGACGCATATCTCAATACCCCAGATGCAGTGGATGCTCATAGGCAGACTACCGCCCAGGGCATATTGGAGAACCTAGAAAAAATGCGTCATGAGGCTGGACGTAAGAGTGTTAAGTATGCGGCAGATCAGGTACGTCGGCTTTCTGCCCAGCTTCACATTCAGTTCATTTGTCAAATCAGACTTATGTATTACGTGGTATCGCAAGCAGTCACCTACTACGCACAACACGATCCAGCGTCTCTATCCAGTTTTGTTTGGCGCGTAGATCGGAAAGCCGTCGAAAAGAAGACCGAATACGAAGATGCTTTTGAGAAGCTCAGCCCGGCATTCTTACAAATGATGTCCCTCTCAGATCCTATGATGATGGTGACTGACTTCGACTATAGTCACTTAGCGGCATATGAGTTTCCTCAGGGAGAAGTTCCAACGTACCTTAGGGATGACTATAACGTGGACAAAGATTTAACTAGGTCGCTAAATATTCAGAAAATAGTACGAGGCGATATCCAATTTATCGACTCCCAAGGGAGCTTCGGGATACAGCTTGCTGATCTATTGAGCGCAGGCTTGAGAAGGTGCTTGCGGTCTGGATTTAAAGACAGTCTCAGGGCCGCCGCATTTTTAGGACGACTGATGATTCAGCGCATGGACAATAAGTATCCATTGCTGCTGTCATCACTAGGTAGTGAGTCAGTAGTGGACGAGCCTACAGCCGAACTGATTAAAATGATGCGTCGTCAACAAAGACCAATGCTCAAACGGGGAAGGGACCAAGGGTGAATCACCCCGGCTTTCAGGGCGTGTTCATCTGTCCGCTCAGGCCGAAGGCCGTCACGATGTATTTCGTAAATCTTTCGCATTTCTGCGATGTGCGTTCATTCGGCAGGACGCCTGGGAGGGTAAAAAACAGTTCCCAAACTCAAAACGCACCTCCTGTAGAACACGCCCTGTAGCTTGGTCGGTAGCCGT
This sequence comes from Pseudomonas sp. 34 E 7, assembly GCF_900005715.1. Lineage (NCBI taxonomy): Bacteria > Pseudomonadati > Pseudomonadota > Gammaproteobacteria > Pseudomonadales > Pseudomonadaceae > Pseudomonas > Pseudomonas sp. 34 E 7. Next base: position 69,953 of record NZ_CVTX01000099.1, on the reverse strand, counting down.
GAGTAATGGAACGCCGAGGGCCTTCAGGACGTCGGCCAGTGTGAGTTTGCATAGCGGTCTTGAAAACCGGCGAACGTTAATAGCGTTCCCAGGGTTCGAATCCCTGGTTTCCCGCCAAACACATAAGAAACTCCCGCGAGCTAACGCCCAGCGGGATTTTTTTTGCCCGCGATTGCGCAGCGCCGCGACGGCCAGTGCCATTGCCCCATAAAATCCGTGGTCTTTCTGACGAGCTTTTACTCGTCACCTCGCTGTTTTTTTACTACCATCGTTAATCTGCGTACTCAAGGAAGAGCGGCTGAGCGCCTTGAGGCTGGTAGAAATTCATGCTCGATCATTGAATGAGTCATGGCTTTTACCCAGAACCTAACGACTCAGCTAACCGAAATGACCTGTTGGTGGAACCGATGAATAAAATGTGTGGCATCGTTGCAGTGCTAGGGATTGCCCTCTCGGGATGCGCTATTAAAACTCCAGAAAAACCTGAAGTGACACCACCTCCTGCCGTCGTCCAGCAAGAAGCGCCTGAAGCCGCAACTCCGGCACCCGCACAATCGCCTGCGCGATATGAGGCTGCACCTGCGAACGCCAGTGCTTACGCCGCAGCGCCTTACGCACCGCAGGCGGCAGAGCCAGAGCAAGAGCCGGAATCAGAGACAAAACTCAACCAGAATCGCGCTGAGCAGTGCCGTAAAGAGTTGGATGTTCTGAAGGTTTACAACAAGGCGTCTTACGACAAATACGAGGTCGAATACCAGGCCATTGCCAGCAAGACCGCTAAATACATGGAAGTTAAGGATTCACTGGGCGCCGATTTGAACTATATGGTCATGCCTGCCTATCAATTTCAAATTCGTGAGTTCTGCTTCCGCGTTAAGACCCGTCTGTCTGAGCTTGTGCTTCGCCAAGCCAAATAAATCCCGGGTTGCACGCCAAAACATCCAAGAGAAATCCCGCGAGCCAGCTGCTCTGCGGGATTTTTTTTGCCTGTGATCGGTGTTGATCCAGCTTCAAGTCTTGAACCGCAGCACCAAGTCGTTCAAGTTGACGGCCAGGCGTGACAACTCATTGCTTGCCATCAACGTCTGGCGGGTGCCTTCGGTGCTCTGGATGGCCAGGTCGCGAATGCTGATAAGGCTGCGATCCACGTCACGCGCTACGTGAGCCTGCTCCTCGGAAGCGGTTGCAATCTGGATATTGCGGTCGTTGATTTCCAGTACCGAATCAATGATTTGGCGCAGCGAGTGGCCTGCTTGCTCTGCGGTATCTCGGGTGGTGTACACCTCTGAGGTGCTCTTTTGCATCAACTCGACGGCGGCTGAAGAACCGGCCTGAATCGTGGAGATCATCTGTTCGATTTCCTGGGTCGACGTCTGGGTGCGGTGCGCCAGGGCCCGAACCTCATCGGCCACCACCGCAAAACCACGGCCTTGCTCGCCTGCACGTGCCGCTTCAATGGCGGCATTCAACGCCAACAGGTTCGTTTGCTCGGCAATCGCCCTGATCACGCTGAGAACTTTGGAGATGTCTTGAGCCTGGCCTGCCAGTTCTTTTACCTGGCCTGACGAGACTTCTACCAGTTCCGTCAGTCCACGCATTGCCGTCAGCGTTTCAGTCACTTTCTGATTGCCCAGATCAGCCGAGACGCTGGACTGCATGGCCGCTTCGGAGGTGGAGTTGGCATTCCTGGCGACCTCTTCAACCGCCGCGCTCATTTCGGTAACGGCGGTGGCCGCTTGCTCGATTTCGCTGTTCTGCTGTTGCAGGGTGCGGTCGGCACTCTCGGTGATCGAGGTCATTTCAACGGCTGCGGTACTCAGTTGAGCAGACGCTCCCGAGATTTCTGAAATAGTGCTCCTGAGGTTGTTCTGCATCAGATTGAGTGCCTGCATCAAGCGCGAGGCTTCGTCCGAGCCTGTCACCTCAAGGTCGTGGGTGAGGTCGCCAGACGCTATATTTTCCGCCAGCTCAAGCGAGGAGTTGATGGGGCTGACAATGCTTTTGGTAAACAAGCTCGCCAAGACGATTGTCAGGATAAATGCGACGACCAGTACCGAAATCAGCACGCTCACGCTATGGGTGTATACCGCTGTCGCCTCTTCGCCGGACTCCACCGCCTGACGCCCATTCTGCTCACGCAAGACGGTGAGCTGATCCTGATAGGCGATTGCTCGCTGCGCCTGCTCGGTGTTCGCAAAAACAACAGCCTGGTCATGATCGGAATTATCGAGGGCAAGCACTTGCTTGAGGCCGTCGATGTATACATTCATCGCCTGGATGGTCTTCGCAAACTGGATTTCATCCTGCTGGCCGGAGATGAGGTGTTCACGGTAAAACGCGGTCTTCGACTGAAGTGCCTGTATGGCGTCTTCGACCAATGACTGCGATTTGTCATGCACCTCCCTGGTCGTACTCGAAAGCATGCGGATGCTTTCAAGGCGCGCGTGGAGCAGGGCGATTTGAATATCGTCAATGACCTGGACGCTGGGCAGTGAGTTTTGCTCGATGTCCTGCTCTGCGCTACGCAGGTGATCGATCTGTACATAGGAGAAACCTGCCAGGCTGATCAGCAGCAGTGTGATCAGCCCAAAGCAGACGAAAGCCCTGCGCGCGATATTCAAGGATCTTAATTTCATAAAGGCCTCCGGGGGCCGGGATTCAGTGGCGTGGCTTCTCCACGTCCATTTGTGGAGCGCGGACAAAACATCCACGCGGCGCAGTGACGCTCACTCGCAGCTTGGGGGGAAGGTGCACATTCAGGAATACAAAAGAATGAATCGAGATAATAGGCGCGCTAAATAATTGCGCGATTACTAATCGCGCAGATTCTGCTGGAAGGGGTACAGAGGCAGTTCAACCAGGCGCAGGCGCGCAGGGGTGGCCGTGCCGAAGATGACTGCCGTGCGCTTCAGCCGCGGTGTAACAGCGTGTTCGGTGCCACACCGAATGCCTTGCGAAACGCGTGGCTGAAATGGGAGAAGTCGGAAAAACCGAAGTCCAGTGCCGCCTGGGACACACTGCGCACCTGACCGCGCTCGATCGCTTCACGGCTGGCGTTCAGGCGTTCTTTCCAGATCTCTGCAACGGGGGTCTTCTGGTAGCGCGCGAAGGCGCGCGTCACGGTGCGGGTCGATACGTGGTGAGCCCGTGCGATGCCCTCAATCGACAGGTCCGGCTCGGTCAAATGCCGTTGAATGTACTGCATGATGCGGCCGTACAGGTCGAGTTCCTGGTGGGTGGTTGTCAGGTCCTGCAGCTCAAGGCTGATCACCAGCAGGTCAAGCAATGTCGCGGCATAACGCTTTGCGATGTGTTCATCCTGCATCGACGTCGGCGTGCTCGCGGCCTGGCGCAGCATTTCGCGCAAGGGGATGACCCCTGGGCGACGGTCGTCGAGGACCATCGCGGTGTATTGCGCAATGCGCGGCAGACGCTCGGTGAGCAAGGCCCGCGGAATACGCACCAAGTGATTTTCGGTACCACCGAAGCTGAAGCGAAACGCCTGGGTTGCGTCGTAAAGAAACAAATTCCCCGCTGCGAGGTTGGCTTTGCGTGCACCTTGTTCAATTTGACCATGGCCATTTCGGGCGAAACCCAACCATAAGTCTTCCGCCGGACCGCTGCGCAGATGCCGCTCGGATCGCTCCCAATAATGCAACGGCGAGGACAGCGAGCAGAGGTCCAGATCGCCGACGGTGTTGACCGTCAGGGCGCCATCAAAACTGCTCTGGGACAAGGGTTTGCTGTCGGCCGCCAGACAGTGGCGGCAGACCACTTCTTTCCAGTAATCAAAGCGACGGGGCGCAGGAACGGCAAGGGTCGAATAGTGAGTGCTCGGATTCATGGCACGGACCTCGGTACAGCGGGCTCGAGAAGGGGTAACGGGCGTTTTTTGGCAAGCAATTAGCAGGCCAGGCGTTTGCACGCCGGCTTGGCGTGCCTGCCGCCTCGGTTATCTGTAACCGCAGGGGGGCGAATTCGCCCTGGTCATGCCCACTGAAAGTACGGATGCACCATCGCCGATCACGGACGGCCCGGCGGCCGCCGCCTGTCTTGCCCAACCAAACGGTTGTCTCGACGAGCCAAGCGACCCTTGGTCGTCCCGGTCTAATTTGCACCTCGCAGCCGCTCATACCGCCCATCCGCAGGCCTGAACGAAAATAACGAGGAGCTCACTATGGAATCTGCAATCGACACCCATCTCAAATGCCCACGCAGCCTGTCGCGCCGGGTGCCCGAGGAGTATCAGCCACCGTTCCCGATGTGGGTCGCCCGCGCAGACGAGCAGCTTGAACAGGTGGTGATGGCGTATCTCGGTGTGCAGTATCGAGGCGAGGCCCAGCGCGAAGCCGCGCTGCAAGCCATGCGTCACATTGTCGGCAGTTTCAGCCTGGCCGACGGCCCGCAGACCCATGACTTGACCCACCACACCGACAACAGCGGCTTTGACAACCTGATGGTCGTTGGCTACTGGAAAGACCCCGGCGCCTATTGCCGCTGGTTGCGCTCGGCGCCGGTCAACGACTGGTGGGCTTCACCGGACCGGCTCAATGATGGCCTTGGCTATTTCCGGGAAATCAGCGCACCGCGCGCCGAACAGTTCGAGACGTTGTATGCCTTCCAGGACAACCTGCCCGGCGTCGGCGCCGTCATGGACGCGACCAGCGGCGAAATCGAGGAACACGGTTACTGGGGCTCGATGCGCGACCGTTTCCCGATCTCCCAGACGGACTGGATGAAGCCCACCAGCGAACTGCAAGTGGTCGCCGGTGATCCGGCCAAGGGTGGCCGGGTGGTGATCATGGGGCATGACAACCTCACGCTGATTCGCTCAGGCCAGGACTGGGCGGATGCCGAGGCGGACGAGCGCTCGCTGTATCTGGACGAAATCCTGCCGACCCTGCAGGACGGCATGGACTTCCTGCGTGACAACGGCCAGGCCCTGGGCTGCTACAGCAACCGGTTCGTGCGCAATATCGACCTGGAGGGCAACTTCCTCGACGTGAGCTACAACATCGGCCACTGGCGCTCGGTGGAAAAACTCGAACGCTGGGCCGAGTCGCACCCGACCCACCTGCGCATTTTCGTGACGTTCTTTCGTGTGGCTGCGGGTTTGAAAAAGTTACGCCTGTACCACGAAGTGTCGGTGTCGGACGCCAAGAGCCAACTGTTCGAATACATCAACTGTCATCCCCACACCGGAATGCTGCGCGACGCGCAAACCGCAGCCGCCTGAGCCTGGCCACACGCAAAGCCCTGACTTCACCGGCTTGCCATCTCATCAGGTGGCACGGCACCCGTTTGCGAGGAATACACCATGAACAAGCTCCGCCTGCTCACACTCACCACGGTATTGCCGGTATTACCGGCGCACGCGGTTGAGGTTGCCCCCGGCGACTATGAGCAATACCCCGTTGGCGCGACTATCGGTGCGCTCTATTACCAGCACTCCACCACGGACTCGGCCTACGCCAAGGGGCATAAGGCGAGTTCGGATTTCAGGCTGAATTCGGATGTCGGCATCCTGCGTCTGCTGCATGTGTACGCCCTGAGCGACACCGTCACCATCGACCCGCAATTCCTGCTGCCCTTCGGGCACGTCTCCAGCGCCGGTGACGCCTCGGCGCTGGGCAGTACCCGCGGGATTGGCGACCTGATCCTGACCGCACCGGTGAAGTGGCGCTTCAACGACGCCCGCGACACCCTGAGCATTGCGCCCTACGTCTTCGTTCCAACGGGCACCTATGACAAGGATGACGGGCTGAACATCGGTGAGAACCGCTGGAAATTCGAACTGCAGAGCGCCTACGTCAAGCACTTCACGCCTCACTGGGCAGTGGACGTGGTGGGCGGCGCGACGTGGTATGGCGACAACACCGACTACGGTGCCAATGCCGATCGGCTCAAGCAGGATGTTTCCTACGCAGCGCAGTTGATGGGGCGCTATATGCCTGACGCCACCACCACCTTCGGGATCGGCTTTGGACGCACCTGGGGCGGTGAAACCAACGTCGAGCACGTCAACCAGGATAACGAGCTGGGCACCACCAACTTCCGGCTGACGGCCACCAAGTTCGTCACCGCCCAGGACCAGATCCAGCTGCAACTGGGTAAGGACCTGTCGGTGGATAACGGGCCCCGGGAAGATTTCCGCATGAACCTGCGCTACGCCCGCGTGTTTTAAGGTCGCCGTCTTGCACGGCAGTGGCCGGCTGCCCTCGAGGGTTGCGCGGGGTGTCCGGCCCAGCCAAGTCGCTGTCCGTTTCAACCAAGCCTGTGCCCACTGGCGCAGATTATCTTGAGCGCCAGGCCACCCACGATAAGGACTGCCCTCCATGGCAATCGTTCGCCCCACCCTTGAGCAGCTATTGGACATTACGAGCCGCCTGCATATGCGGCTCAGCCCCGAGCAAGCCAGCGAATACCTGGCCCTGATGCAGGGGAGCTTCGACGCCTATGACTTGATCGACGAACTGCCCGACTTCATTCCGCCGACGCGCTACGAGCGCAGTGCGGGCTATCGCCCCTCGGCGGTGCACAACCGGCTTAACGCCTGGTATTACCGCACCGAAGTCAGCGGTGCCCGTGAAGGCAAACTGGCAGGCAAGACGGTCGCGCTCAAGGACAATATTTCACTGGCCGGCGTGCCCATGATGAACGGTGCCAAACCCCTGGAGGGTTTTGTGCCGTCGTTCGATGCCACCGTCGTCACCCGTTTGCTGGAGGCGGGCGCAACCATCCTCGGCAAAGCCACCTGCGAGCATTACTGCTTGTCCGGCGGCAGCCATACGTCCGATCCGGCGCCGGTGCACAATCCCTACCGCCAGGGCTATGCCTCGGGCGGCTCGTCTTCCGGCAGCGCGGCGCTGGTGGCCGCGGGCGAGGTCGATATGGCAGTGGGCGGCGATCAAGGCGGCTCCATCAGAATTCCTTCGGCATTCTGCGGCACCTACGGCATGAAGCCGACCCACGGCCTGGTGCCGTACACCGGCATCATGGCCATCGAAGCAACCCTCGACCACGCCGGCCCCATTACCGCAACGGTGCGCGACAACGCCTTGATGCTGGAAGTCATGGCCGGCGCGGACGGCCTCGACCCGCGCCAGGCCGTGCCGCAGGTCGACACCTACAGCGATTACCTGGAGCGTGGCGTGCAAGGGCTGAGGATCGGTGTGTTGCGCGAAGGCTTCGAACTGGCCAACCAGGACCCGCGTGTCGCCGCCTCGGTGCGCACGGCCATTGCCCGGTTCGAGCAACTGGGCGCACAGGTCGAAGACGTGTCGGTGGCCGAACACCGGATTGCAGGCTCGCTGTGGCACCCGATCGGTTGCGAAGGCCTGACCATGCAGATGATGCACGGCAATGGCGCCGGGTTTAACTGGCAGGGGCTGTATGACCTCGCCTTGCTGGACAAGCAGACCGGCTGGCGCGAGCAGGCGGATGACCTGTCGGCCTCCCTGAAGCTGTGCATGTTCGTCGGCCAATACGGGGTCGAGCGCTACAACGGGCGTTACTACGCCAAGGCACAAAACCTCAGGCGCCTGGCGCGCGCCGGCTATGACGCGGCGTTGGCCCGCTATGACCTGCTGGTAATGCCCACCGTGCCGATCATTGCCCAACCCCACCCGGAACCGGGTTGCTCGATCACCGATTACGTGGCCCGCGCCCTGGAAATGATCGGCAACGCCTCGGCCCAGGACATTACCGGCCATCCGGCCATGTCGATTCCCTGTGGCCTGGTGGACGGGTTGCCGGTCGGGCTGATGCTCGTGGGCAAACACTACGCCGAAGGCACGATCTACCAGGCGGCCGCCGCGTTCGAAGCGGCCGTCGACTGGAAAACTGCCTAGCCGCTCCCGTGCAGCGCAACAACCATAACGCCAGGCGCTGCTTCGACCTTCACTGATGAGGAACTCACCGATGACCACCCTTGAAAAAACCACATCAACCCCGGGGGAACGCGCGCAGGCGTTATTGCAGGTGCTCAAGCAAAAGGACCTGATCCCCGAGGGCTACATCGAACACATGACGCAACTGATGGCGCACGAATGGAGCCCGCAGAATGGCGCCAGGGTGGTCGCCAAGGCCTGGGTCGACCCGCAGTTCCACGCGCTGTTGCTCAAGGACGGCACCGCCGCGTGCGCGCAGTTCGGCTATACCGGCCCGCAGGGTGAGTACATCGTCGCGCTGCAAGACACGCCGCGCCTCAAGAACGTCATTGTGTGCAGCCTGTGCTCCTGCACCAACTGGCCTGTGCTGGGCCTGCCGCCCGAGTGGTACAAGGGCTTTGAGTTCCGCGCACGCCTGGTCCGGGAAGGGCGCACCGTGTTGCGCGAGCTGGGCACTGAGCTGCCCGCCGACGTGGTGGTCAAGGTCTGGGACACCAGCGCCGAAACCCGTTACCTGGTGGTGCCGATGAGACCTGAAGGTTCCGAGCATATGACTGAAGAACAGCTTCAGGCACTGGTCACCAAGGACGTGCTGATTGGCGTCGCCGTACCTCGGGTTGGCTGAGCCCAGCCCCTTATCGTTCAATTCCCGGAGGTTTCAGTATGGATGGCTTTCACGATCTCGGCGGTTTCCAGGGCTTTGGAAAAGTCCCCCACACCATCAACAGCTTGAGCTACCAACCGGTGTTCAAGCAGGACTGGGAACACCTGGCCTACAGCCTGATGTTCATCGGTGCCGATCACTTGAAGATGTTCAGCGTGGACGAAGTGCGCCATGCCGTCGAACGCCTGGACGTCCGCCAGCACGTCGGTACCCAGTACTACGAGCGTTATGTGATTGCGACCGCAACCCTGCTGGTCGAGAAAGGCGTGATCACCCAGGCGGAGCTTGATGAGGCCCTGGGGTCTCATTTCAAGCTGGCGAACCCTGCCCAGTCGAGTGGGCGTGCGGCAATCACCGGCCGCGCCCCCTTCGAAGTGGGCGACCGAGTGGTGGTGCGAAACGAATACGTGGCCGGGCATGTGCGCATGCCGGCTTACGTACGGGGCAAGACGGGCGTGGTGCTGCACCGCACGGCTGAAAAATGGCCATTTCCTGACGCGATTGGCCATGGCGATACGCGTGCGGCGCATCAGCCGACCTACCACGTCGAGTTTCGCGTGAAAGACCTGTGGGGCGATGCGGCCGATGAGGGGTTGGTGGTGGTTGACCTGTTCGAAAGCTATCTGGACCACGCCGACGGCACGGTGAGCGCATGACGGACGACGCCTTGACAGGCCGACTGCCGGTGACGGTGCTGTCCGGTTTCCTCGGCGCCGGCAAGACCACGCTGCTCAACCATATCCTGCGCAACCGCGAAGGCCTGCGGGTGGCGGTCATTGTCAATGACATGAGCGAGGTCAACATCGACGCCGCCGAGGTGCAGCGCGATGTGTCGCTGCACCGGGGGCGCGACGAGTTGATCGAGATGAGCAACGGTTGCATCTGCTGCACGCTGCGCGCCGATCTGCTGGAGCAGATCAGCGCCCTGGCACGCCAGCAGCGTTTCGATTACCTGCTTATCGAGTCCACCGGCATCTCTGAACCGATGCCGGTCGCGGAGACGTTCGCCTTTCTCGACGCCGACGGCTTCAGCCTCAGCGAACTGGCACGGCTTGATACCTTGGTGACGGTGGTCGATGGCAGCCGTTTCCAGGGGTTGCTGGAGTCGTCGGACAGCGTCGCCCGCGATGACGCACAAGGCACGACCAGGCGGCCTCTGGCGGATCTTCTGATCGAGCAGGTGGAGTACGCCAACGTCATTCTCGTCAACAAACTGGACCTGCTTGATGCGCCGGGTTACCAGGCCGTGCAGGCGATCCTGGCGGGCCTGAACCCCAGCGCGCGGATCGTGCCGATGACCCACGGCAACACCGCGTTAGCCGGCATTCTCGGTACCCACCTGTTCGATTTACCCAGCCTTGCGGCATCACCGGGCTGGATGAAACAGATGGAGGAGAGCGACGCAGCGGCCTCCGAGTCGCACACCTATGGCGTGACGTCCTGGGTCTACCGCGAGCGCGCACCTTTTCACCCGCAGCGCCTGCTCGACTTCCTCAGCCGTCCCTGGAGCAACGGGCGCCTGTTGCGCAGCAAAGGTTATTTCTGGCTCGCCAGCCGGCATCAGGAAACCGGTCTGCTGGCACAAAGCGGCAGGCAGTTTCAGTGGGATTATGTCGGCCGCTGGTGGAATTTCATCGACCCGTCGCAATGGCCGCAGGACCACTATCGGTTGCAGGGCATCATGGCCAAATGGGACAGCATTGTCGGCGATTGTCGCCAGGAACTGGTCTTCATCGGCCAGGACCTGGACACCCCCGCACTGCAACGCGCGCTCGACACCTGCCTGCTGAGTGCCGAGGAAATTGCCGCCGGCCCTGTCGCCTGGCAGGCCCTGCCGGGGGCGGCAGTCTTTGATTCACGGGCGTTGTCGACATCGACGTAAGCGACCGGCGCAGACAATACCAGGCGTTCGTAATTTGTCGCCGTGATCCACAATTTAAGGGCACGGTTAAAGATGAGTTGGCAATGGGTGAAGACAACTCGGGTATCGCCGGGGCCGTTAAAACCAGGTCGATGATTTATATGAGTAAATAAGTGGTTTTGTGTTGGTGTTTGTGAAGTTCTGCAACTGCCTGGGGAGGGTGGATGTGGAATTGCCCCCACTTTTTAACCTTACCGTCTGTCAGATTGCCAGCACGCTGTCCAGTTCGCGACTAGTTTCTCCATGGCAGGATGTTCAACAAGGAGATGAAAAAATGTCATGGACTTTCTATTTAACAATTACCAATGGTACGGACCGAACACTGGAAGTAACTAGCCAGTCAATCGAGTGGGGCACTTGGTATCGTGACTCTCAAGATGACAATGGCCCTTGTAGTATTGCGCCCAACACTACGATTCAAGCACTTGGTATCCGCGCAGCGCGAGGCACGTGGACGGGCTATGAGTGTCACGCGCAGTGGAAAGATAAGGTGCCGCCGGGGGAGAAAGGTTACGGGGCGATCACCTTGATGATTGATGTTCCGTTCTCGGGCTCCAACGATTCGAGCCTGACCAGTGGCGGTGCGCTGACCTCTTATGGTTGGCAAAACCTGCCTTCGGGTGGGCATGATTTCAACCGTTCAATCACTATTCGTGCAGGGCGAGACAAGAAGCTGGTACTCGAAGAAGAAGCGCTTGATCCGGTCGAGCAGGAATATCGTGAATATCTGCTGGAGCTTGCGGCAAGGAACCCCGATGTACGCGATTGGGATCAGGTTGAGAAAGACCTGACGCAAGTGGATGATTTCAATCCATTACAATATATCCCGGATGGCCCGACCCTGAGCCGGCGCCTGCTGGCCCGTTCCGAGCCGTTGGTCATCGAGCCTGAACTCTGGGATGGCATTGGCGATGTGGACTATCCAACACCTTATGCTCAGGATTTGTTCCTCGACGAATATTTTGCTGTTGCGATCTACAGCGTCGGGACTGATCCCAGAAGCTTCATCAACATCCCTGCAGGCTCTTCACGCAAGACCAGCGAGAAGATCACCGTCACGTCGGCAATAAAGAATGTGTTGACCGTCAGCTGGTCGCTCAAGACCTCCCTTTCAGAGAAAGCCGTCGAACCGGTATCCGGTTCTGAAGTGGCCTCCACACTGGATATGGAGTTCGGTGTGACCGATGTGCTGGAGGTGAGCCGTGAGTCGGTTACCGAATCGATTGTCGAGCAGGAGTTCAAGGCGCCGGAGGACAGTGATGTATTGATCGTGCCTTGGGTATTCAGCACGGCGGTTATTGTTTACCGGCGAACCAAGAAGGGCAAGGTCAGTCTGGTAGCGGTGTCTGAATGGGCGCAGATGCAGTTCTTCAAAAGTTACCGTGTACATACCCAATTAAAAATGTCCTGAACAGGAATGTCGACATGAAAATTTCCAGCGTCTTACTGATGAGTATTGCGTTTGTATGTCAAGGCATGGTCTTTGCTGATACACAGAAGTCCAATACTGAAACCTTGTTTTCCAACGATAAGCCACCGCTGATACAGACGGCACAAGAACAGGAGCAAAAAGATGTTGAGGCTGACCGCAATCAATGTTGGTCGGCCAAGAATTGCTCTGGAAAGATCCTGAACAATAAAGATGCACATAACTGTAAGTTGTCCGGCGGTAAGTCTTGGCGGAGCAAGACTACAGGGCAGTGCACCAATCTGTAAGTTAAGGTATCGAGTGTTTTTTTAAAGCGCGTTACCCGCATCGTAGGGTGAACACATCGGCAATGAGCCTCCACACCTTAATAGGCGTGGGGGCTCTTTTAATGGTGCGACTGAACAGATGCATGCCCGCGTATGGGCGCTTGTTGCGTGAGGAGCGTAGCGGGTGTCTTGACTCATCACTCCACCGTGCAGATCCAGCGGTGATTGTGCCGATAGGGCGCGCGGGTGAAGTGCACGTCGGACACCAGATTCAGGCCACGCTCTTTCAGGGCTTGGGTCAGTTGTACGAGTGTTTCTGCCTGGATAGTCATTTCGCTTACCTCGTCAGATTGACTGCGTTCATAATTCTTGACCGAGAGGGCAACTCGCTAATTCAAATTTTCTACAGCGGCGATTGATGCACTCTGAAAGCCATCGTCGCAACGCTCTGTAGTCCATTGCTTATCTGAACCCGTGGGGCTGCACTTTTTTCCATTCTCCTGATCTACCTCTGTCCCAGCCACCCGATTCCTGCGGGTGGCCAACAGCCATAGACCCGGTGCCGATGGATCGAACGTCAATTGCTTTTATCACCCGCTGGCCGCTGTTGCTGGCTGCGCTGTTAGCGTTGTGTACCACTGGCTGCAGCCAGCAACAGGGGCGTGACATCGCCAGGCAGTTCAGCGACGGCAAGCCTGATGAGTTTTTTCAAACCAGCGTGGATCGCATGGCCACCCTGGGCATGCGCGACAATCTGCAAAGCCTTTATCTGCTGATGAGCAAGCTGTACCTGCGCAACCCCAGCCAGTGGCGCCAGTCCGGTTATCCGGATGCGGTGACCGCTGCGCGGACTATTCGTCAGGCGATCGAGAACCGTCAGCCGTTGCCAGCGCTGGGGGAGCGTCGTGACCTGGCGGCCCTGAGTTATTCCTTGAGCCCGGAGTTTCGCGGGGATCGGGTGGGGGCGTTTATCTACGCGATCGGCAGCATGCTGGTGACCGCCCACGGTGGGCGCACGCAGTTTTACGTGACCGACTCCATCAACCCGCAGTTCGTCAGCAATGCCGCACGTAATATCGAGAAAGCCACCTGGCTGCTCGGCCAGCGCCAGGACGCCAATGGCGTGTTGCTGCTGTTTTCCAACGAGATATCAGAGGAGGGCAGCAACCTCAGTTTCGCCGTCGAGTTCGGCAAGATTGTCGCGCGCCTCGACCTGCTGACCCAGATACTCGATGAGCGCTACCGACGCATTGGCCTCAACTACGCGCAAAGTCTGCTGCTGATGAATTTCTTGCCTGTGCAGTGACACGCCGGCGCCAACGAACGATTAATCGGTACGGTGCGTCCCTTTCCTCTGTAGGAAGTTGCCTATCCTGCCCTCGACCGCTTGAAACCTGCCCCCGGTCGGCCCTAGCCTCGGACTTTTCTTAAACATGAGGGCCTACCTTGGGTAAGCGAAAAACGGTTTGGCCTACTGATCGCGAAATCCGCCTGCGATTTATCCTGTTTGCCGTCATCGACGCCGCGAGTGCCCAGGGGGTCGCTTCGGAGGTGCTGATACCCGCGCACAAACTGCTGCGCGACGCGCCGACGGAGGCGCAGCTATGCGACACGCTGGCCGACATATTGGCCACCGATCAGATGTACGGTTTCAGGTTTCCCGTCGGCTCAGACGCTGACGATCTGATGCAGACGCTGGAGTGGTCGGGCAAGCAGGGCAGCGATTGATCACTGGGTTTTCATTTAAATAATCCTGGTCCGATACGGTTGTGGGAAAAATCCGTGACTTGAATCGCGCGTGACTTGGCGGGTGTGGGAGCCTTCCCATGACTGCTCGCGTGCCGGCATTGCCGTGCACGCTCCCGTATTTCAAGGACCTGCCCATGCTGTTGCGCCAACCACCGCTGCTGTTCGCCGCCCTGACCCTCAGTTCCCTGGTACAGGCCGAAGACCTGCAGTTGGCGCCGGTCGAAGTCACCGCGTCCGAAGCCAGCGCCGGCGAGATCGCCCAGGCACAGCTCAACAGCGTGCCCGGCGGTACTAACTTCATCGACATGGACAGCGTGCAGCAGGGGCGGGTGAGCACCAACGAGGATGTCTTCAAGTATCAGGCCGGGGTGTACGCCAAGGCGGCGAATAACGAAGGGGTCAAGTTGTCCATTCGCGGTTCGGGTTTGAACCGTAGCCCGGGTTCCCATGCCTCCGGGCTGTATGAAATGTTCGACGGCCTGCCGCTGACCGGCCCCGGCGGCACCCCCTATGAACTCAAGGACCCGTTATGGCAGAGCCGGGTGCAGGTGCTGCGCGGCGCCAACGGTTTCGATCAGGGCGCGTTGGCCCTGGGCGGCGCCGTCAACTATGTGACCCGCACCGGTTATGAGGCGCCCAAACTGCAAGTGCGCTATGAGGCGGGCAGCCGGGGTTACGCCCAGCGCGAAATCAGTTCCGGCCAGGTGCTCGGTGATGCCGATTACTACATCAGCCTCACCGATTCGCAGTCCGACGGTTACCAGCAGCAAAGTGCCGGGACGGGCAAGGGCATCGCGGCCAACTTCGGCTATCGCTTCAACCCCAACCTGGAAACGCGCTTCTATCTGCGCTACCGCGAAACCACCAATGACACGCCGGGCAAGCTCACCCGCGAGCAGATCAGCCATGACCCGCGCGCCGCCAACAGCCTCAACGCCGCCCGCGATTCCAAACGCTTGCAACCGGGTTCCACCTGGCTTGCCAACAAGACCACGTTGCAGCTGGATGATACGTCCCGCGTCGAGGTCGGGCTGGCCTATCACGACTACCCGATGGACCTGCGCGAAGGCACCAATCGCCTGAAAGTCGCTTACACCGACATCAGTGGCACGCTCAATTACATCCGCCAGGACAGCCTGTTCGGCCATGACAGCACCACCACCCTCGGCCTGCGCACCACCCAGGCGATGCCCAACAATGGCGCCTCGGAGTACGTGCGCGTCCCGGCCGGTAACACGGTGGGCTACGCGCCCGGCACCAAGACCCGTGACTACACCTACCTGGGCTCCGACACGGTGTTGCATATCGGCAACGAGCTGGAGCTGGTCCCCGACCTGTGGCTGACCACTGGCGTGGCCGCGATTTATACGCGCCGCGAAACCCAGGTCACCTATCCGGACGGCCAGGCACCGACGCGTCAGCACGATTGGGACTACGCGCCACGCATCGGCCTGCGCTATGACTTTACCCCGCAATTGCAGGTGTATGGCAACCTGAGCCGTTCGGTCGAGCCGCCGCACGCCTGGTCGATGATCTGGGGTTCCAATAAATATTTCGCTAAAGAAAGCGGTGCGGCCAACGGCTTGCAGCGCGAAGGCGTGAAGTTGCGCAATCAGACCGCCACCACCCTGGAGATCGGCGGGCGCGGCGAGGCCTGGCTTGGCCAATGGGACCTGGCGCTCTACCGCTCCGAAGTGCGCCACGAACTGTTGACCGTGGAAACCCAGGCCCAGACCTCGACCGCCAGTGCCATTGTCGCCGAAGCCAATGCCAGTCCCACCGTGCATCAAGGCGTGGAACTGAGCCTGCTCAGCCCGCTGTGGGACGGCGGCCGCAATGGCCAGCTTGCGCTGCGCCAGGCCTATACCTTCAATGACTTCCACTACCGCGATGATGATCGTTTCGGCGACAACACCTTGCCCGGCATCCCCAGGCACTATTACCAGGCGCAACTGCGCTACAGCCACCCGAGCGGTTTCTACACCAGCCTCAACACCGAGCATGCCTCGCGGGTGGCGGTGGACTACGCCAACTCCTATTACGCTGCGGCCTACACCACCCTTGGCGCCACGTTCGGCTACGACGCGCCCAGGCAGGACTGGCAAGCCTGGGTCGATCTGCGCAACCTGACCAACCGGCGTTATGCCAACACCGTGACGCCGGGTTACGACGACAAAGGCATGGACGTAGCCCGTTCCACACCCGCCGATGGGCGTGGTGTTTACACCGGCGTGTCGTGGCGTTGGCGCTGAATCAACCTTCGTGCTGGCGCAGGCGCTTATAGAGGGTATTTCGGCTCACGCCCAGCTCCCGCGCCAGGTGGGAAATGTTGCCGCCAGCGGCGGCCAGGCGTTGGTTGAGGTCAAGGTTGTCATCCAGGCGTTCGCGGCTGGACAGCGGCGCCGCCTGTTTCAAGTCGGAAAAAAAGTCATCGGGCAGGTGCTCCGGGCGGATCGGCTGTTCTTCGGCCATCGCCAACGCCACCTGCAACACACTGCTCACCTGACGCAAATTGCCCGGCCACGGGTGCTGGTCGAACAGCTTGAGCACCTCGGCACTCAGCCCGGCCCACTGGGTGGGCTCGCGGTGTTGCTGCCACAGTTGCTGGAACAGCGCCTGCTTGTCGCTGCGCTCGCGCAACGGCGGCAGCTCCAGGGTCAGGCCGCCGATGCGGTAATACAAATCCTCACGAAAGCGCCCGGCTTGTACCAGCTCCCGTAGAGCGCGGTTGGTCGCCGAGATGATGCGCAAGTCCACCGCGAACACCTCGCTGCTGCCCACCGGTTGCACGCACCGCTCCTGCAGCACACGCAGCAGGCGGGCCTGGGTGGGTAACGGCATATCGCCGATTTCATCGAGAAACAGGGTGCCCTTGTCGGCCTTGCGGATCAGGCCGATGCTGCCTTTTTGATTGGCGCCGGTGAACGCGCCTTTTTCATAGCCAAACAGTTCCGATTCCACCAGCTCAGCCGGAATCGCCGCACAGTTCACGGCGATCAATGCCTGGCGGCTGCGGGAGCTGGCCTGATGCAGGGCTTTGACGAACACCTCTTTGCCCACGCCGGTTTCGCCGTGGATCAACAACGGAATGTCTTTTTCCAGCAGACGCTCGGCCTGGCGCACGGCTTTCTCCACGCGCGCATCGCCAAAGTGCAGGGTGTTGAGGCTGACGGCGGTGGGCTTCGACGGCGCAGGCTGATTGAACACCCGCGCCTGTACCGGCGTCTGCCTGGGCCGCTTGAGCAGGCACTGGAAACGATTGCGTCCCGGCGCCTGCAGGGAAAACGGCAGCCCCTGCGGCTGATTCAACAACTCCAGCAGCGATACCTTGAACAAGCTGTCGATCATCACCCGCGACAAACTGATGCCCAGCAGGTTGTCTGCGCGGCGGTTGGCCGACAGCACCTGGCCGCTTTCATCGAAGATCAGCAGGCCCGCCCACTGGCTGTCGAGGTTGCTCAGCCCGGTGTTGAACGTCAGCTGGAAATGCTCGCCGCGAAACAGGTTGAGGATCAGCCGGTTCTCCACGGTCTGGCTCATCATCTTGACCATGCCCAGGGTGTGGGAGGGCGGCAGGTAGCTGTCGCTGGACACATCCAGCACCGCAATGATCTCGCGTTGGGCGTCGAAAATCGGCGCCGCCGAACCGGTCATGAAGCGGTTGGCCTTGAGGAAGTGTTCGTCGTGTTCGATATGCACCGCCTGGGCGCAGGCCAGGGCGGTGCCGATGGCATTGGTGCCGCTGGCGCGCTCCATCCAGCTGGCGCCTGCGCTGAAACCACGGGCCAGCCCGGGTTCGATAAACCGCTGGGTGCCCCACGACGTCAGGACCTGGCCCTGGTTGTCGGCGAGCATGATCAGGCAGTTGGAATTGCTCAGGATGTTTTCGTAGTAGGGCAGCACCTCCTGGTGGGTGGTCTGCACCAGTGAATGCTGGCTCTCCAGCAACTGCCGAATGCCCTCGGCGGGCAACTGATCGAAGCTGGGGACGCTTTGGTGATCCAGTCCGAACGCGCGGCAACGGCGCCAGGAGTCCTGGATGATGGTGTCGTGAGCCAGTGGTTCGGCCATGGGTGACCTTCTTTTTATTGTTATAGGGCTTACACAATTCAACTATTGGAATGGTTTCAAGTGTGGGAGGGGGCTTGCCCCCGATAGCGGTGGGTCAGTCAGCACTTCCGTTACTGATGTACCGCCATCGGGGGCAAGCCCCCTCCCACATTTAATCTTCATCGCCCATAAAGTGTTGTTCACAACTGTTCATTGTCAACTGCAAATCTGTTCAATTGTTCAGCCTAAACTGTTCATTTTATTCACGCTTGAACATGCCTCTGAGCCCATTCCCTTGTGAATCAATCACCTGCCATCCTTGGCACGAAACTCGCTCTGACAACTGGCCAGATTCATTCCAATAATAAAAAGGTCGTGTCATGTCATTGACCCTGGAACATGTCTCCCGCGTTGTTGAAGGTCAAACCTGGATCGACGACGCCACCCTGCGTTTCGAACCCGGTTCCTTCAACGTATTGCTCGGTCGCACGCTGTCCGGCAAGACCAGTCTGATGCGCCTGATGGCCGGGCTGGACAAGCCCGACAGCGGCCGCATCCTGATGAACGGTGTGGATGTCACGCAAAAGCCGGTACGCCTGCGCAACGTGTCGATGGTCTATCAGCAGTTCATCAACTACCCGACCATGACCGTGTTCGAGAACATCGCCTCGCCCTTGCGCCAGGCCGGTGTGTCCAATGAGCTGATCCAGAGCAAGGTGCTGGAAACGGCGCGGATGCTGCGCATCGAGAAATTCCTGCAACGCCATCCGCTGGAACTGTCCGGCGGCCAGCAGCAGCGTACGGCCATGGCCCGGGCCCTGGTCAAGGACGCCGAGTTGATCCTGTTCGATGAGCCGTTGGTCAACCTGGACTACAAGTTGCGCGAAGAACTGCGCCAGGAAATGCGCGAACTGTTCAAGGCGCGCCACACCATCGCCATTTACGCCACCACCGAACCCAACGAAGCCCTGGCGCTGGGCGGTACCACCACCATTCTTCACGAGGGCCGGGTGATCCAGAGCGGCAAGGCCGCCGAGGTCTATCACCAGCCGCAGACCGTACTGGCGGCCGAGCTGTTTTCCGAGCCGCCGATCAACCTGATGCCGGGGCGCATCAGTGGCAATGAAGTGAGCTTCGCCAACTTCGTGCACTTTCCGCTGAATGTCGACCTGCGTCCCATCGGCGAAGGCGAATTCCGTTTCGGCGTGCGCCCCAGCCATATCAGCCTGGTACCCAGCAACGACGATGACCTGGAACTGGCGGTGACCGTGGAAGTCGCCGAAATCAGCGGTTCGGAAACCTTCCTGCACGTGCGCAGCGAACATTTCCTGCTGGTGCTGCACTTGCCTGGGGTGCATGAGTACGACGTCGACGCGCCGATCCGCGTGTATATCCCCACCCATAAACTGTTTGTGTTCGATGGTCAGGGTCGTTTGGTCCAGGCCCCCGGGCGCCGTATTGCGAGGGTTGCCTGATGGCCGAGATCCATTTGCGCAACCTGGCGCACAGCTACAGTCCGACGCCGAATGGGCCGGAAGACTACGCCATTCGGGAAATGAATCACGTGTGGGAGCAGGGCGGTGCCTACGCCTTGCTCGGGCCGTCGGGCTGCGGCAAGTCGACCCTGCTCAATATCATCTCCGGCTTGCTCAGCCCGTCCGAGGGTCAGGTGTTGTTCGACACCCAGGTGGTCAACGACCTCACCCCGGAGAAGCGCAACATCGCCCAGGTGTTCCAGTTCCCGGTGGTGTACGACACCATGACGGTGTTCGACAACCTGGCGTTTCCGCTGCGCAACCAAGGCATGGCCGAGGCGAAAATTCACAGCAAGGTGCAGGAAATCGCCGAGGTCCTCGACCTGCAGAACCTGCTGAGCAAAAAAGCCCGCAACCTGACCGCTGACGAAAAACAGAAAGTCTCCATGGGCCGTGGCCTGGTGCGCGACGACGTCTCGGCAATCCTGTTCGATGAGCCGCTGACGGTGATCGACCCGCACCTGAAGTGGAAACTGCGGCGCAAGCTCAAGCAGATCCACGAGCAGTTCAATATCACCATGGTCTACGTCACCCACGACCAGTTGGAAGCCTCCACCTTCGCCGACAAGATCGCGGTGATGTACGGCGGGCAGATCGTGCAGTTCGGCACCCCGCGCGAATTGTTCGAGCGCCCCAGCCACACCTTTGTCGGCTATTTCATCGGCAGCCCCGGGATGAATCTGATCGAGGTGCAGGCCGAGGCGGGCGGAGTGCGCTTTGCCGGCACCCACCTGCCATTGTCCGAAGCCTTGCAGCGACGTCTCGAGGCCACCGATTACAAAAAGCTGCAGGTGGGTATTCGTCCGGAGTTCATCCACGTGTGGGACGAGCCCAACCCTGACGCGCTGCAGGCCGACGTCACCCACGTGGAAGACCTGGGCACCTACAAGATCATGACCCTCAACCTCGACGGCGCCACGCTCAAAGTGCGCCTGGCCGAAGACAAACCAGTGCCCGAAGGCCGCGCCTGCATCAGCTTCCCCGCGCAATGGCTGATGCTCTACGCCGATGATTACCTGCTGGAGGTGCTGCCATGAACAAGGTGCAGAACAACAAGGCCTGGTGGCTGGTGCTGCCGGTGTTCCTGCTGGTGGCGTTCAGTGCCGTGATCCCGATGATGACGGTGGTCAACTACTCGGTGCAGGATATTTTTGACCAGTCCAGCCGCTACTTCGTCGGCGCCGACTGGTACAAACAGGTGCTGCTCGACCCACGCCTGCATGACTCGCTGCTGCGCCAGTTCATCTACTCGGCCTGTGTGCTGCTGATCGAAATTCCCTTGGGTATCGCCATCGCCCTGACCATGCCGACCAAGGGGCGCTGGTCGTCGCTGGTGCTGATCGTGCTGGCGATCCCCTTGCTGATCCCGTGGAACGTGGTCGGCACCATCTGGCAGATCTTCGGGCGCGCCGATATCGGCCTGCTCGGTTACAGCCTCAATGCCCTGGGCATCAGCTACAACTACGCGGCCAACACGGCGGACGCCTGGGTCACCGTGCTGGTGATGGATGTGTGGCACTGGACATCCCTGGTGGCGCTGCTGTGCTACTCGGGGCTGCGCGCAATTCCGGACGTGTACTACCAGGCGGCGCGCATCGATCGCGCATCGGCCTGGGCGGTGTTCCGACATATCCAGCTGCCGAAGATGAAAAGCGTGCTGTTGATTGCGGTGATGCTGCGCTTCATGGACAGCTTCATGATCTACACCGAGCCGTTCGTACTCACCGGTGGCGGGCCGGGTAATGCCACCACGTTCCTGAGTCAGACCTTGACCCAGATGGCCGTGGGCCAATTCGATCTCGGCCCGGCGGCGGCGTTTTCCCTGGTGTACTTCCTGATCATCCTGTTGGTGTCCTGGCTGTTCTACACCGCCATGACCCACTCCGACGCCAACCGCTGAGGCCGCCAACATGAGCAAGCGCAAACTTATTCCGCTACTGGTTTACATCCTGTTCCTGCTGGTGCCGATCTACTGGCTGCTGAACATGTCCTTCAAGAGCAACACCGAAATCCTCGGCGGGCTGACCCTGTTTCCGCAGGATTTCACCCTGGCCAACTACAAGGTGATCTTCACCGACCCCAGCTGGTACACCGGCTACCTCAACTCG
The DNA here is from genome assembly GCF_900005715.1 of Pseudomonas sp. 34 E 7. Classification (NCBI taxonomy): domain Bacteria; kingdom Pseudomonadati; phylum Pseudomonadota; class Gammaproteobacteria; order Pseudomonadales; family Pseudomonadaceae; genus Pseudomonas; species Pseudomonas sp. 34 E 7. The sequence goes on along the minus strand of NZ_CVTX01000099.1, from coordinate 48,342 downwards.
CTGTACTACGTGAGCCTGAACACGGTGATCTCCCTGAGCGTGGCGTTGCCGGCAGCCTACGCGTTTTCGCGCTACCGTTTCCTCGGCGACAAGCACCTGTTCTTCTGGCTGTTGACCAACCGCATGGCGCCGCCGGCGGTATTTTTGCTGCCGTTTTTCCAGCTGTATTCGTCCATCGGCCTGTTCGATACCCATATCGCAGTGGCGCTGGCGCATTGTTTGTTCAACGTGCCGCTGGCGGTGTGGATTCTTGAGGGTTTCATGTCCGGCGTGCCCAAGGAAATCGACGAAACCGCCTACATCGATGGCTACTCGTTTCCCAAGTTCTTCGTGAAGATTTTCATCCCGCTGATCGGCTCCGGCATCGGTGTGACGGCGTTTTTCTGCTTCATGTTTTCCTGGGTCGAACTGTTGCTGGCGCGCACGCTGACCTCGGTCAATGCCAAGCCCATCGCGGCGGTGATGACCCGCACGGTGTCGGCCTCGGGTATCGATTGGGGCGTGCTGGCGGCGGCGGGGGTGTTGACCATCCTGCCGGGCATGCTGGTGATTTGGTTTGTTCGTAACCACGTGGCCAAGGGCTTCGCCCTGGGCCGGGTCTAGAGGAATCAATGATGGAATGGATGGCCTGGACCACCCCCACAGCTCTGTTCTTTGGCGGCATCGCGCTGATTCTGGCAGGCATGACCACCTGGGAGTTGCGCTCGCCGAGTATCCCTCGGCGCGGTTTTCTGCCGATCAGCACCACCCGTGGTGATCGCTTGTTTATCGGTCTTCTCGGCAGCGCCTACCTGCATTTGCTGGTCATCGGCGTTACCGACTGGAGCATCTGGGTGGCGTCCGCGCTCTCCCTGGTATGGCTGTTGAGTGTGATGCGTTGGGGCTAGGTAGGCACCACCCTGTAGGAGCGAGCTTGCTCGCGAAAATCGTCAACGATAACGCAGTGCTCCTGGTAGCCCGCGGTGTTTGTGAGTTTTTCGCGAGCAAGCTCGCTCCTGCAAGAGAGGGGTGTCTGCGAGTCCCGTGTGAAATTAACCTGGAGGTCTCTATGTTGAATAAAAACAATAAGCTGCGACATAGCATTTCATTGGCCGCCGTACTGGCCCTCAGTGGTTTGAGCGCTTCGGCCTGGGCGGATGCGTATGAAGATGCGGCGAAAAAATGGATCGGCAGCGAGTTCAAACCGTCCACGCTCACCGAAGCCCAGCAGCTTGAGGAATTGAAGTGGTTTATCAAGGCCGCCGAACCCTTCCGTGGGATGAAGATCAACGTGGTGTCGGAAACCCTCACCACCCACGAATATGAATCCAAGGTGCTGGCCAAGGCCTTCAGCGAAATCACCGGGATCAAGCTGACCCACGACCTGCTGCAGGAAGGCGACGTGGTGGAGAAGCTGCAAACCCAGATGCAATCGGACAAGAATATCTATGACGGCTGGGTCAACGACTCGGACCTGATCGGCACGCACTTTCGCTACGGCAAGACCGAATCCATCACCGACCTGATGGCCAACGAAGGCAAGGACTTTACCTCGCCAACCCTGGACCTCAAGGACTTCATTGGCCTGTCTTTCACCACTGCGCCGGACGGCAAGATCTACCAGCTGCCCGACCAGCAGTTCGCCAATCTTTACTGGTTTCGCGCCGACTGGTTCGAACGCCCGGAGCTGAAAGCCAAGTTCAAGGAAAAATACGGCTACGAGCTCGGCGTGCCGGTGAATTGGTCCGCCTATGAAGACATCGCCAAATTCTTCAGCGAAGACGTCAAGGAGATCGACGGCAAGCGCGTCTATGGGCACATGGACTACGGCAAGAAAGACCCGTCCCTGGGCTGGCGTTTCACCGATGCCTGGTTCTCCATGGCCGGTGGCGGCGACAAGGGTTTGCCTAACGGCCTGCCGGTCGACGAGTGGGGCATTCGCGTGGAGGACTGCCACCCGGTGGGTTCCAGCGTGACTCGCGGGGGCGACACCAACGGCCCGGCGGCGGTGTTCGCCACGCAGAAATATGTGGACTGGATGAAGGCCTATGCGCCACCGGAAGCGGCGGGCATGACCTTCTCCGAATCCGGCCCGGTGCCGTCCCAGGGCAACATCGCCCAGCAGATCTTCTGGTACACCGCGTTTACTGCCGACATGGTCAAGCCGGGCCTGCCGGTGGTGAACGCCGACGGTACGCCGAAATGGCGCATGGCGCCGTCGCCGGTCGGGCCGTACTGGGAGAAGGGCATGAAGAAGGGCTATCAGGACGTGGGTTCCTGGACCTTCCTCAAGTCCACGCCGGAGAAACAGAAACTCGCGGCCTGGCTCTACGCGCAGTTCGTCACCTCCAAAACCGTGTCCTTGAAGAAAACCATCGTCGGCCTCACGCCGATTCGTGAGTCCGATATCAACTCCCAGGCCATGACCGACATGGCCCCCAAACTCGGCGGGCTGGTGGAGTTCTACCGCAGCCCGGCGCGCACCGAGTGGTCGCCGACCGGCACCAACGTGCCGGACTATCCACGTCTGGCGCAACTGTGGTGGAGCAACATCGCCGCCGCCGCCAGCGGCGAGAAAACCCCGCAACAGGCGCTGGACAACCTGGCCAAGGAGCAGGACGCGATCATGACGCGCCTGGAACGCTCCAAGGTGCAACCGGTGTGCGGCCCGAAAATGAACCCCGAGCGTGACGCGCAATACTGGTTCGACCAGCCGGGCGCGCCAAAACCGAAACTGGCCAACGAGAAGCCCAAAGGCGAGACCGTGAACTACAACGACCTGCTCAAACAGTGGGAGGCGGCGCGTAAATAACAACGCAGCAACCCAGGATGTAAAAAATGTGGGAGGGGGCTTGCCCCCTCCCTCATTTTCACCGCTCGGATAAGCTGGCCTGCATTTCATCTGGTGGTCCGAGACAGCATGCCGGGTTGCGACTAGACTGCTGAGCATTCATACAGGAGGTCATCTGATGGGTGTTCCACTTTCCCCAATTGTTTCGGAGTTTGAAACCGAAGAACAGGCGAGTAGCCATGATCGCTGGTTTCGTAAAAAGGTCGAAAAAAGCCTGAGCAGTCCCGGCCCTGGTGTCGCGCATGATGAGGTCATGGCGAGGGTTGAAGCGATCATTCAGGAAGCGGAGCGTAAACAGAGGGCGAATGCCTGATGCTGTCCGTTGTTTGGCTTGATGAAGCCATCAGCGACCTGATTGATATCGTGACCTTTATCGCAGCACACAACCCTGGCGCCGCCCGACGCCTCAAAACCCGCCTTGAAGGTGCGCCGTTACCGCTGACGGAACATCCGTACTTGTATCCGAACGGTCGAGTTCCAGGGACTCGCGAGATCGTCGTTCACCCTAATTACGTGCTGGTTTACCGAGTCACCGCAGAGCGCATTGAGATCGTCAGCGTATTGCACGCCCGGGAAGAGTATCCCTGATTTTCTGCGCCTCAAATCTTATCGGTAGGAAAAGCCACTAACCCAGGCATCACGACCGCTTATCCCCCCTTCAACAACCTCATTTGAATTTTCCGCACCTCCCAAGGCTCTGCATTTTATAGGCGCGTGGTTCAAGCGCTTTTGCGGGGCCGCCTTGCAGGCTGGCCCGTTGTAACGGACTTTGCGGAAACTGCCACCATGACACTCCTCACAGCGCTGTCGGGCCAACCGGCCTCTGTCACGGACTCGGCCCAGGGCCGCCATCAACGGGTCTACCAACAGCTGTATGGTGAATCTGCGGATGCCACGCAAGTGGCGCGTGACTACCTGCAGGATCAATTGGCGCAGGTGGAAGCGACCGTCAGCGACCTGCCGGAGGTGCCCGAGCAGTTGCCGGCCTGGGTGGAACAGCGCTGCGCCGCCGTGGCCCAGGCCTACGCCGAGTACCTGGAGCAACGCCAGCAAGGCCGGCCGCGCCGCTACTTCCACAGCAAGGCGCACGCGCTGTATGTGCTGCAACGCGTGGCCCCGACCAAACAGGTCGACGGTGCGTGGCTCTACGGCCTGCTGCGCTATTGGCAGGATCAGCGCTTCGACGGCCTGCTGACCACTTACCTTGAAGAGTTGGGCGACGGCGAAGCCGCACAGAACCATGTGGTGATCTATCGCAAGCTGCTCAGCGAGCATGATGCCGACAGCGAGGCGGGGCTCGAGGACGGCCACTATCTGCAAGGCGCGTTACAACTGGCCCTGGGCCTGTGCGCCGAAGAGTTCCTGCCGGAAATCATCGGCTACAACCTGGGCTATGAGCAGTTGCCGCTGCACCTGCTGATCACTGCCTACGAACTGAGCGAGCTGGGCATCGATCCCTATTACTTCACCCTTCACGTGACCATCGACAACGCCAGCAGCGGCCACGCCAGCAAAGCCGCGCAGTCGGTACTCAGCCTGCTGCCGCTGGGTGAGGGCAGGGAAGACTTCTACCGTCGTGTCGCCGCCGGCTATCGCCTCAATGACCTTGGCCCAGGCACTACTGTGGTCATCGAGGGTTTTGATCTGCAGGATGAAGTGATGGCCATGCTCGAACGCAAGCGCAGCTTTGGCCAGCATATGCATTCGGACTACTGCCGCTTCGAAGGCAAGACCGTCAATCAGTGGCTGGCCAAGCCCGGGCAGATGGGGGAATTCCTCAGGGCGATGGAGGAAAAGGGTTGGATCAAACGCAACCAGGACCCCGCCGAAAGCCGTTTCTGGCAGTTGATCGAAGGCGCGGGCGCGGCGATGTTCGGGGTGTTCAGCGGCTATGAAAAACAGGTGCTGCATGACTGGATCGCCGGTGACTGGATCGGCACCCAGCGTGTGGCCCCGGTACGACCGGGGCGCGGCAGCCGTTTCAGCCGCGAACAGCACCGCCCGGCTGATCCGGATACCCAGGCCCTCGTCGAATCACTGTGGAGCCTGCCCGATGAGCAGCAACTGGGCGCGCTGATCCCGTGGATGTCGGCGAGGCGCCACTGCAGCCCTGCCGGGTTGTATGCCACCCGCCGTTTTATCCAACTGCGCGCGCGTCTGCGCTAAGGAAATCTGTCCATGTCTGCACAACAACTGGCTGATCGTGCCCTGCTCAACCTTGGCCGAGGCTTGAAGGAGAGCGGTTACCGTTTTATCACCCCGACACCACTGACCCACGAGCGCGTGTTCCGGCGCTTGTCGACCCCGCTGGCGATGAACCTGCGCGATGTGTTCGGCTGGTCCATGCCGTTCGACAACGACCTGCTGCCCGAGGCCTTTCGTGAAGAGCTGCAGCAGGCCGGAGTGATTGAAAAACACGACGCGCTGTGGCGCAGCAGCGTGCGCTGGTCGAGCCTGGGTGACCTGTTGTTTGCCCATTCGCCTTATCCCACGGTCGCGGCGGACGCAGTGTTTTTCGGCCCTGACAGCTATCGATTCGCCCAGGTAATCGAAGCCCATTTGCAGCAGCGCTTCGAGCCGCTCAAGCGCGCGGTGGACATTGGCTGCGGGGCGGGGGTCGGTGCGCTGGTCGTCGCCCATGCGCGGCACGACGCCGAGGTGCTCGCGGTGGACATCAACCCGCGCGCCCTGCGCCTGACTGCGGTGAATGCCGAGCTGGCCGGCCTCGCGAATGTAAGTGTCTACCAGAGTGACGTGCTGACCAGCGTCGAAGGCGAATTCGACCTGATCGTCGCCAACCCGCCGTACATGAATGACGACCGCCAGCGCGCCTATCGCCATGGCGGTGGTGCGTTGGGCGAGCAGTTGTCGGTGCGCATCGCCGGCGAATCCCTCGGGCGCCTGGCCGTTGGCGGTAGCCTGCTGCTGTATACCGGCGTGGCGATGGTGGCCGGCGGCGATCCGTTCCTGGACGCGGTCAAGCCGTTGCTGGCCAGCGATGCCTATGGTTGGACCTACCGTGAGCTGGACCCGGACGTCTTCGGCGAAGAACTCGACAAGCCAGGGTATGAGCGCGTCGAGCGGATCGCCGTGGTGGCGCTCACGGTCACGCGCCTGCGCTGAACGACCATTTATCGCTTACCGCCACACGGTGATGGAACACCCGGCGCGGGGCGTGCCCTTAACTAGTAAGTCCCTATCACAGGAGTGCAGCCCATGCGCGCGATGACCTACCAAGGCGCCCATAAAGTCCAGGTCGATACCGTCCCTGACCCGATCATTGAGCAACCCGACGACATCATCTTGCGCGTCACCGCCACCGCGATCTGCGGCTCGGACCTGCACCTGTACCGGGGCAAGATCCCCACGGTGGAGCATGGCGATATCTTCGGGCATGAGTTCATGGGCATCGTCGAGGAAACCGGCCCGGCGGTTACGGCGGTGCAGCGCGGTGACCGCGTGGTGATCCCCTTCGTGATCGCCTGTGGCGACTGTTTTTTCTGTCAGTTGCAGCAGTACGCCGCCTGCGAAACCACCAACGACGGGCGTGGCGCAATCCTGAATAAAAAGGCGATCCCATCGGGTGCCGCGTTGTTCGGCTACAGCCGCCTGTACGGCGGCATCCCCGGTGGCCAAGCGGAGCTGGTGCGGGTGCCCAAGGCCAATGCCGGGCCGTTCAAGGTGCCTGGGTTGCTGGCGGATGAAAAGGTGTTGTTTCTCTCCGACATCCTGCCCACGGCCTGGCAGGCGGTGACCAATGCCGGTATCGGCAAAGGCGCAAGCGTGGCGATCTATGGCGCCGGCCCCGTGGGTCTGCTCAGCGCGGCGTGCGCGCAGATGCTCGGTGCAGAGCAAATTTTCATGGTCGACGATCATCCCTATCGCCTGGCCTACGCACAAAAGATGTATGGCGTGATCCCGATCAACTTTGAAGAGGACGACGACCCGGCCGACACCATCATCCGCCAGACCGCCGGCATGCGCGGCGTCGACGGCGTGGTGGATGCGGTGGGTTTTGAAGCCAAGGGCAGCACCACCGAAACCATCCTCACCACCTTGAAGATCGAAGGCAGCAGCGGCAAGGCCCTGCGCCAGTGCATCGCGGCCGTGCGCCGTGGCGGGGTGGTCAGCGTGGCCGGGGTGTATGCCGGCTTTATCCATGGCTTCATGTTTGGCGATGCGTTCGACAAGGGCCTGACCTTCAAGATGGGCCAGACCCACGTGCAGCGCTACTTGCCGGAATTACTTGAGCACATTGAACTCGGGCATTTGAATCCCGAGGCAATCGTTACCCATCGACTGTCTCTGGAACAGGCCGCGCGGGGCTATGAACTGTTTGATAAAGCCGAGGAGGAATGCCGCAAGGTGATTCTGCTGCCGGGGATGAGCGAACGGCCGCTGACCGAGCCGCTGGAAGAACTGTCTCCCGAGCTCCGCATGCAAGGCGTCCCCGGCTTTTAATCTGCTAATACAAAACCAATGTGGGAGGGGGCTTGCCCCCGATAGCAGTGTGTCAGGCAAGCAATGCTTAGCTGGCCCACCGCCATCGGGGGCAAGCCCCCTCCCACATTTGAAGTGCGTTCAATTCGATGCTTGTGGCTGAATGTGCAATTGGCCGTCCACATCCTTGACCAACCCACTGGCCAACAGCAGTGGCGCCACGCGCTTGTGCAACTGCGGCTCGACAAACTCCTTTACCGTCTCCAGCGCCAACACACCACTGAGCGGCAGCTCGGCCTTGGTGTACGACAACCAGGCCTTTTTCAGCACCATCAGCACATCACTGCCCGCTGTCGAAGCAAAGCGACGGTGCATCGGCTTGCCGTCGAAGTTGAACGTGTGCTGGAAGCCGTAGCCGGTTTCATCGCCACCGCTGGCGGTGCAGCGTATGCAGGTGCAGGGGCCGTCGCCAAACGCGTCGCGCAGGTAGGCGTTGAAGTCCACCACGGGTTTGAGTGACAGGCGCTTATCGACCTCGAACAGGTCCCCGGTCATTTTTTCGTCAGTGTTCAACGTCCATTCCTCGCAAGTCGGTAGCGGTGTTCCAAAGCGCGGCACAATACCAGCCGAGCGCGCGTTTGGGGATTTTTTGCAGTGGGCGGGCCAATCCTCAACGGAAAAACTCCCCCGGCGTGGCGTCGAATTGCTGGCGAAACGCGTTGATGAACGCCGACGTCGATTCATAACCACAGCCCAGCGCCACGTCCGTTACCCGCTCGCCTTGCTCCAGGGCGGGCAGGGCGCTCAGCAGGCGCAGGCGCTGGCGCCACGCGCGGAAGGTCAGCCCGGTGTCACTCAGAAACAAGCGGCTGAGGGTTTTTTCGCTGATCCCCAGCTTGCGGCTCCAATCCCCCAGGGTGGTCTGCTGCTCCGGATGCAGGTGCAGGCTGCGGTAGATCTGCCGCAAGCGGGCGTCATGGGGCAGGGGTAGCATCAAGTCCACCTGGGGCGCGGCGGCGAGTTGGTCGAGTATCACCTGGGCCAGGCGGCCATCGGGGCCATCTTCGGCATAGTCCGCCGGCCGTTCGCTGAAGCTGCGGATCAACTCGCGCAACAGGCTGCTCACCTCCAGCACGTGACAGTGCCCGGCCGCCCACGCCGTGACGCTGCAATCCAGGTACAGGCTGCGCATCTCGGTGTGGGGCGCGCTGTAGACGCGGTGCGGCATGCCCGCCGGAATCCACACCGCACGCTGGGGCGGTGCGACGAAGCGGCCGGCACTGGTCTGGATCTCCAGCACCCCGGAAATGGCGTAGGACAACTGCACCCACGGATGGCTGTGCCGCCGCGTCAGCGCACGATCAGGCAACGATTCGGTGCGCCCATACACCGCTCGCGGCAGGCTGGACAGCCCGGGAATCGTGCGTCGGACGGTTTTGTGCTGTCCTTTAGGCGGCATTTACTGGCTCATTGGCGTTAGTCGGTAATAGGACGTTACGTTAGAGTCGCCCCATGCGCTTGGCAACCCCTGGAAGATTTGCTTATGACCCGTCCGCGTTTCCTGCCCGATAACTTCACCCTGGCCCTGATCGCCACGGTGATCCTCGCCTCCCTGCTGCCGGCCAGCGGCCAGACCGCCGTGGCCTTCGGCTGGGTCACCAACCTTGCTATCGCGCTGCTGTTTTTCCTGCACGGCGCCAAACTGTCGCGCCAGGCCATCGTCGCCGGGGCGGGGCACTGGCGTTTGCATCTGCTGGTGTTCAGCCTGACTTTCGTGCTGTTCCCGCTGCTGGGCCTGGCGCTCAAGCCGCTGCTGTCGCCGCTGATCGGCAACGACCTGTATATGGGCATGCTCTACCTCTGCGCGCTGCCGGCCACCGTGCAATCGGCGATTGCCTTCACCTCCCTGGCGCGCGGCAATATTCCGGCGGCCATCTGCAGCGCGGCGGCCTCGAGCCTGTTCGGCATCTTTCTCACGCCCTTGCTGGTGACCCTGCTGCTCAATGTGCACGGTGATGGCGGCTCCACCGTCGACGCGATCCTGAAGATCAGCGTGCAGTTACTGCTGCCGTTCGTCGCCGGCCAGATCGCCCGGCGCTGGATCGGTGACTGGGTTGGCCGCAACAAGTCCTGGCTCAAGTTCGTCGACCAGGGCTCGATCCTGCTGGTGGTCTACGGCGCTTTCAGTGAGGCGGTCAACGAAGGCATCTGGCACCAGATTCCGCTGTGGGAGCTGGGCGGCCTGGTGCTGGCGTGCTGCGTGTTGCTGGCGCTGGTGCTGGTGGCCTCCGCGCTGCTGGGCAAGGCGTTCGGCTTCAGCCAGGAAGACCGCATCACCATCCTGTTCTGCGGCTCGAAGAAAAGCCTGGCCACCGGCGTGCCGATGGCCCAGGTGTTGTTCGCCGGGGCGAGCATGGGTGTGCTGATCCTGCCGCTGATGCTGTTTCATCAGATCCAGTTGATGGTGTGCGCGGCCTTGGCCCAGCGCTATGCCAGGCGCCCGGAAAGCATTCCCGAGTTGATGACGCAGGTGGATCCGTGAGCCGGGGCTGATCAGGCCGATTCAACCCGGCGTTCAGGCAGCCGCGCTGACCCGTCATGCGATAACCGGGCAGGATCAGGGCCAACAGCGCCGCGAGAAACCTATAGAATGCTCAACGGCCCCGCGTGTCCTGCGCGGCCGTTTGATCACTGCCAGAGTACCTCGCCCCGCAATGAGCCTTTCAGCCGCAACCCCCCAAGCCAATTGGCAACCGGTCATCGCCCTGGCGTTGGCCGCCTTCGTGTTCAATACCACCGAATTCGTGCCGGTCGGCCTGCTCAGCGCCATCGGCGCCAGCTTTGACATGCCCGTGGCCAGCGTCGGCCTGATGCTTACTATCTATGCGTGGATCGTGTCGCTGACGTCGCTGCCGGTGATGCTGCTCACGCGTAACGTCGAACGGCGCAAATTGCTTATCGTGCTGTTCGGCCTGTTTATCGTCAGTCATATCCTGTCCAGCGTGGCCACCAGTTTCGGCCTGTTGATGGTCAGCCGGATCGGCATCGCCCTGGCCCATGCGCTGTTCTGGTCGATCACCGCCTCCCTGGCGGTGCGCCTGGCACCCCAGGGCAAGCAAGTGCAGGCCCTGGGCCTGCTCGCCACCGGTACGTCCCTGGCGATGGTGCTCGGTATTCCCCTGGGCCGCCTGCTGGGCGAGGCCATGGGCTGGCGCACCACCTTCCTGGTGATTGCCGCGTTCGCCGCCGCGCTGGTGTTCTGGCTGTGGCGCACCTTGCCGCCGTTGCCGAGCCAGAACTCCGGCTCCCTGCGCAGCCTGCCGCTGCTGTTCAAGCGCCCGGCACTGGTGGCGCTCTACGTGCTCACCGCGATGACCGTCACCGCCCAGTTCACCGCCTACAGCTACATCGAACCCTTCGTCGAAGGCGTTGCCGGCCTGGGTGGCAGTGCGGTCACCCTGATCCTGCTGGTGTTCGGCGGTGCCGGCATCATCGGCTCGCTGCTGTTCAGCCTGGTGCATCGCTTCAACCCGCACGTCTTCGTGGTCAGCAGCGTGTTCCTGCTTGCGGCCTGCCTGGCACTGATGTTGCCGTTGAGCGGCGCCGAGTCCTATCTGGTGGGCCTGAGTGTGTTCTGGGGCATGGCGATCATGGGCTTCGGCCTGGCGATGCAGTCCAAAGTGCTGGTGCTGGCACCCGACGCCACCGACGTGGCCATGGCGATGTTTTCCGGCATCTACAACATCGGCATCGGCGGCGGTGCGTTGATGGGCAGTTGGGTCGGCAGCCACTTCGGCTTCGCCTGGATCGGCGCGGCGGGCGGGTTGCTGGCGGGGCTGGCACTGGTGGGGTATTGCCTGGCGATTCGGCGGTTTGGGACGGGGGTGGTGCAGGGCTGAATCGACGGTTATCCATCTGATACACCTGGGTCCAAATGTGGGAGGGGGCTTGTCCTGATGCCGATCAGTTGGCGAAGATCCCTTGTGGGAGGGGGGCTTGCCCCCGATGGCGGCCTCTGGGCCGACCAGGATGTTGGATTGGACCGAGTACATATCCGTTTCTGCGGTGATGGCTGCTTAGGGTTCCGCTTTTACAGCGGCTCACTTTTGAAAAGCGCAAAAGTAAGCAAAACGCTCTTGCCCCACCACTCGGCACCTCGCCTGGGCTCGCTGTGCCAGCGTGGTTTAACGGGGCGCCCAGATCAAAAGCAAAAGCGCGGCGGCCTTAGAGCCGACCGGTATTTTGTGTCGACCCCGATCCAAATGTGGGAGGGGGCTTGCCCCCGATGGCGGTGTGTCAGTCACTGATGCACTTGCTGACTCTCCCTAGTCGGGCAAGCCCCTCCCACACAAAACCAACAGCGTATCCACCGGTGCTACAGATTTGGATAGTTTGCCCAGACACCGGACATCGCTGATCCGGCGCCTGACTAAAACCGGACAATTCCTACAGGAGCCATCAATGCCCATTGCTACCGTCTCGCGGGACCGCCCACCTCCCGTGGTGACGGCATGAACAGCAATGGAGTCGATTGTGCAAAAGCGTTTGATCGCCGAGTTTATCGGTACTTTCTGGCTGACGTTCGGCGGCTGTGGCAGCGCCATTCTGGCGGCGGCCTTTCCTGGGTTGGGCATTGGTTTCGTGGGTGTTGCGCTGGCGTTTGGTCTCACTGTACTGACCATGGCCTACGCGGTCGGGGGTGTCTCCGGTGGGCACTTCAACCCGGCGGTGACTATTGGCCTATGGGCAGGGCGGCGGATCGCTGCCGGTGATGTGCTGCCGTACATCTCGGCGCAGGTTGCTGGGGCGATTGCTGCCGCGGCGGCGCTGTACCTGATTGCCAACGGGCAGCCTGGTTTCACTGTGGGTGGTTTTGCCGCCAACGGTTACGGCCCCCTGAGCCCAGGCCTCTTTGACCTGAAGGCCGCACTGTTGGCTGAACTGATCGCCACGTTCTTCTTCGTATTCATCATTATGCGTGTGACTGCACCGGGGGCTGCTCCGGGCTTTGCGCCAATTGCCGTTGGCCTGGCGCTGACCTTGATTCACTTGGTGCTGATCCCGGTGACCAATACGTCGGTCAACCCGGCACGCAGCACCGGGCCAGCATTATTTGCCGCAGGTGAGTACCTTTCGCAGCTCTGGGTGTTCTGGCTGGCGCCGATTGTTGGCGGGGTTTTGGGGGCGTTGGCAGCTCGCACATTGGGCGAGCAAAAGCCGGCTTGATGCCTTATACGGTGGCGAGTGGGTTGCTCTCCACTGTAGGAGCGAGCTTGCTCGCGAAGAACTCACAGACACCGCGTTCATCCAGGATGCACGTGTTATCGTTGACGTTTTTCGCGAGCAAGCTCGCTCCTACAGTGCAAGGCAAGCTCCCTCGCCACAGGCCCGTGCAACGCCGAAGTTGTATCGGTAACGGTGGCGAGTGGGGGCATCACAGCGCAGCCAGTGCAGTCATCGATGCATTCAGACAGGCGACACAGGCCAACTGTGGGAGGGGGCTTGCCCCCGATGACGGTGGGTCAGATACGGATTAATTGGCTGGCCCACCGCATCGGGGGCAAGCCCCCTCCCACATGGGTTATGGGTTGCTGGCTGGGCCGGTTTGCAGGCAATCCAGTGCGCGGTCGGCGAGGGTGCGGGCCATGTCGATCAAGTGCGCGGTCGAACAGGCCATGTCGCGCCGGGTGCCTTTGAGGCCTTCGGCGGTTTCGGTGGCCGTGGTGGCGGCGCAGCGTAGCAGCGAGGAAATGTTGGCGATGGCGTCTTCGAAGCTCAGGTCTTCGTGGGCAACAAAAACAGGATAGGGTGGATCGGGGACGATTTTGCTCATGGATATAGCTCCTACTCGGTTGGGGCGCCATCCGGTGCCGTTTCCACACGGCAGATTGGGTGGCAGCCATACGCGGGGTGGAAACCGGGGAGTAGGACCCAGTCAGACCGAAGTCTGCCCGCGTACAGCCGCCATTGAGCGTTTGCATACGATCATGACGCCTACTCATTCCCGGGTTTCCACACCCGATCGCTGATATGCAGCGACGAAGCGAAGGCTAGCCAGTGAATTGAGCAGGCGCAAGGCCGAAGGATTGTCTAGGAAACGTCCTGCAAATTAAAGGGATATGGCTTGCTGGCCTTTAACAATGCATGTCGAGCAGGCGATGCAGGTGTGGGAAACGACGATCAAAAGTGGCTCTCACACCACCGGATCAGTATTGGCCCTCAACCAACCCGGAACCATTCCCCATTTCCCTTGTCCCCGCTTCCCATGTCACCCCCCGCCCCGCAAATCCCTTAATTTTCCAAGCCTGCCGGAAGCCTCTCCAGGCCCCCGGCTGCGCCCGTTGTTTTTTCAGGGCGCAGAGCAGCCGATTCAAGCGGCACAACGGAATACGGACATTCTTTTCAACCGTGACTTATCAGGCGGGTTTCCCCATGCAGTTCAGCGAATTACTGGCAGCGATTTCCACCCATGCGATCCGTCTGCAGACGGAAGAGGGCGACCTGATCGTCCTGGGCGATGACGACGCGCTGGATGACGCGCTGTGGGACCAACTGATCGCGCATAAACCCCAACTGCTTGAGTGGGTCGCGGCGCATGGCGGCGACTGGTCGAGCCCGGCTTATGGCATCACCCCGGACATGCTGCCCCTGGTCACGCTCGACCAGCCGGCCATCGACCGCATCGTCGCGGCGATCCCCGGCGGGGCGGCGAATGTGCAGGATATCTACCCCCTGGCGCCGCTTCAGGAAGGCATGCTCTACCACCATCTTCGTGCACAGCAGGGCGACCCCTACGTGCTGCACGCGCAGTTCGTGTTCGACAGCCGCGCGCGTCTGCACAGCTTCGCCCAGGCGTTGCAATGGGTGATTGATCGCCACGATATCCTGCGCACGTCGATGGCCTGGGAGCGCCTCGACGAGCCGTTGCAGGTGGTGTGGCGCAAGGCAACCCTGGCCTGTGAAGAGGCGCATCTGGACGGCGCCGACCGCCTGGCCCAACTGCTCGCACGCTACGATGCGCGCACCTATCGCATGGACCTGGGCCAGGCGCCGTTGCTGCGCCTGGTGTTCGCCGACGACCCGGCCAACGAACGCGTGGTGGCGATGCTGCTGTTTCATCACACCATCCTCGATCACACCGCCCTCGATGGGGTGCGCGAGGAAATCCAGTTGTACCTCGCCGGCAAGCAGGCGCAGGCCGCGCCGCCGGTAGCGTTTCGCAGCTATATCGCCCAGGTGCGCCAGGGTGTGAGCGAGCAGGCCCACGAAGCCTTCTTCCGCGACATGCTCGCCGACATCGACGAGCCGACGTTGCCCTTCGGCCTGCGGGACGTGCAGGGCGATGGCCTTGGCATCGACGAAGCGCGCCTGCCGGTTGAGCATGCCCTCAGCCTGCGCCTGCGCAGCCTGGCACGTCCGTTGGGCGTGGGTGTGGCAAGCCTGATGCACCTGGCGCTGGCCCGGGTGCTGGGGGTGGTCTCCGGCCGGGAGTCGGTGGTGTTCGGCACCGTGATGCTCGGCCGCATGGGCGCGGGCGAGGGCGGTGAGCGCGCGTTGGGCATGTTCATCAATACCTTGCCGCTGCGCGTGGATGTCGGCGAGCAAGGCGTGCGCGCCGCGATCAAAGCCACCCACGAGCGCCTCACCACCTTGCTTGAGCACGAGCACGCCTCCCTGGCGCTGGCCCAGCGTTGCAGCGGCGTAGCGGCGCCTGCACCGCTGTTCAGTGCGATGCTCAATTACCGTCACAGCGCCGCCAGCGACATGCACGCGGTGATCGACGTGGCCGAAGGCATCCAGGTGCTCGGCGCCGAAGAGCGCACCAACTACCCGCTGACGGTCAACGTCGATGACCTGGGTGAAGACTTTGCGCTGACGGTGATGGTCGATGCGTCCATCAGCGCGCAACGCGTGGCCGGCTACCTGCACACGGCGCTGGAAAGTCTGGCCGATGCGCTTGAACAGCGACCGGATATGCCGCTCAGCGGCCTGAACATCCTGCCTGACTCCGAACGCCATACCCTGCTGCACCGCCTCAACCAAAGCTCCGTAAACCAAAGCCCCGCGCACTACGCCGACACCGTCCTGATCCACCAGCAAGTCGAAGCCCACGCCGCCACCCGCCCCGACGCGATTGCCGTGCGTTTCGAACAACGCTGCCTGACCTACCGTGAACTCAACGAACGCGCCAACCAGGTCGCCCATGCGCTGCTGGCCCAGGGCGTGCGCCCCGACGCGCGCGTGGCGATCTGCGTGGAGCGCGGCCCGCAGATGATCATCGGCCTGCTCGGCATCCTCAAGGCCGGTGCCGGTTATGTGCCCATCGACCCGGAGTACCCGCAGGAACGCATCGCCTACACCCTGGGCGACAGCGCGCCGGTGGCGGTGCTGGTGCAAGCCGGCACCCGGCACTTGGTGGGCAACCTGGCGCAGATCGACCTCGACGCCCTGCACCAGCAGGCCACGGTCAATCCGTGCCTGCACCTGAGCCCGGCCAACCTGGCCTATGTCATCTACACCTCCGGTTCCACCGGCCAGCCCAAGGGCGTGATGATCGAACACCGCCAGGTGGCGCGCCTGTTCAGCGCCACCCAGCACTGGTTCGGCTTCAACCAGCACGACGTGTGGGCGCTGTTCCATTCCTTCGCGTTCGACTTTTCCGTGTGGGAAATCTGGGGTGCGCTGATGCACGGCGGCCAGTTGCTGATCGTGCCGCAACTGGTCAGCCGTTCACCGGATGAGTGCTACGCGCTGCTCTGCGAAGCCTCGGTCAGCATCCTCAACCAGACGCCGAGTGCGTTCCGCCAGTTGATCGCGGCCCAGGGCAACAGCGACCAGGCGCATTCGTTGCGCCAGGTGATTTTCGGCGGCGAGGCGCTGGAACCGGGCATGCTCAAGCCCTGGTATGCACGGGCGGTGAATGCCGGTACGCAACTGGTGAACATGTACGGCATCACCGAAACCACCGTGCACGTGACCTACCGCGCGCTGGAAGCGGCCGATGCGCAGTTGGTCGGCGTAAGCCCGATTGGCGTGCGCATTCCGGACTTGCAGTTGTACATCCTTGACGCACAGCGCGAGCCGCTGCCGTTCGGTGTGGTCGGTGAGCTGTATGTGGGCGGCGCCGGGGTGGCGCGCGGTTATCTGAACCGTGACGTGCTCAACGCCGAACGCTTCCTGCACGACCCGGCCACCGGCCTGCGCATGTACAAGACCGGCGACCTTGGCCGCTTGTCGGCCGACGGCAGCGTCGAGTACCTGGGGCGCAACGACGACCAAGTGAAGATCCGCGGTTTCCGTATCGAACTGGGTGAAATCCAGGCCCACCTGGCCACCGCCAACGGCGTGCGCGACGCCGTGGTGATTGCCCGGGAGGACACCCCCGGCGACAAACGCCTGGTGGCCTACGTAATTGCCGACGGCGCGCCCACTGCGGCCGCCTTGCGCGACCATTTGCTGCAGAGCCTGGCCGATTACATGGTGCCCGCTGCCTTTGTGCTGCTGGAGCGGTTCCCGCTGACCACCAACGGCAAACTCGACCGCAAGGCCTTGCCCGCACCTGATACCGACGCGTTGGCCCGGCGCGGTTATGCACCGCCCCAGGGCGTGGTGGAAACCACCATCGCCACGCTCTGGCAGGACTTGCTCAAGGTCGACCGCGTGGGGCGCGAGGATAATTTCTTCGAGCTCGGCGGCCACTCGCTGTTGGCGGTCAAGCTGATCGAGCGCATGCGCCAGGTAGACTTGAGCGCCGATGTGCGCGTGCTGTTCGGCCAGCCGACCTTGGCGGCACTGGCGGCGGCGGTCGGCGGGCACCACGAAGTGCAGGTGCCGGCCAATCTCATTGAAGAACACAGCGCGGCCATCACCCCGGACATGCTGCCCCTGGTCGACCTCGACCAGGCCGCCATCGACCACATCATCCAGGCGATACCCGGCGGCATCGCCAATGTGCAGGACATCTATGGCCTGGCGCCGTTGCAGGCCGGGATTCTCTACCATCACCTGGCAACCGCAGAGGGCGACCCCTACGTGTTGCAGGTGCAGTTCAGTTTCGCTGACCAGACGGCGGTGGACGGGTTTGTCCAGGCGCTGCACAGCGTGATCGAGCGCAACGACATCCTGCGCACCGCGATCCTCTGGGAAGGCCTGGATGAACCGGTGCAGGTGGTGCTGCGCCAGGCACCCCTGGCGGTCGAGCGGGTCGAGGCCACGGGCGACGATGCCCTGGCGTCTCTGCAACAGCGCTTCGACCCTCGTCACTATCGCCTGGACCTGTCACGCGCGTCGCTGATGCGCCTGGCGTACAGCGAGGAAGCGGGGCGCCTGGTCGGCATCCTGCTGTTGCACCATATCCTGCTCGACCACACCGCCCTGCACGTGCTGGTGCAAGAGATGAGTGCCAGCCTGTGCGGCCGCAGCGCGCAGTTGCCCGACGCGGTGCAGTACCGCAACTACGTGGCCCAGGCGCGCCTGGGTGTGAGTCAGGCGCAGCACGAAGCTTTCTTCAGCGAGATGCTCGGCGATATCGACGAGCCGACCCTGGCCTTCGGCTTGCAGGATGTGAATGGCGACGGCAGCGGCATCGTCGAAGCCCATCTGCCGCTGGAGTCGGGGCTGAGCCTGGCCCTGCGCGAACAGGCGCGGCAGTTGGGCGTGAGTGCCGCGAGCCTGGTGCACCTGGCCTGGGCGCAGGTGCTGAGCCAGGTGTCCGGCCAGCGCGACGTGGTGTTCGGCACCGTGTTGCTGGGGCGCATGCAGGGCGGCGAGGGCGCCGATCGGGCGCTGGGGATGTTCATCAACACCTTGCCGCTGCGGGTCAGCCTCGGCGCCACGGGCGTGCAGGCCGGTGTGCGCGCCACCCACGCACGCCTGGCGCAATTGCTCGGGCACGAACATGCCTCGTTGTCGCTGGCCCAGCGCTGCAGTGGCGTGCCGGCGTCGTTGCCGCTGTTCAGTACCTTGCTCAACTATCGCCACAGCGCACCGGATGAAGCGCCGGGTGACAGCCCGTTCGCCGCGTCCGGCATCCAGATACTCAGCTCCGAAGAGCGCAGCAACTACCCGCTGGTGCTCAACGTCGATGATCTGGGCGCAGGCTTTGCCCTCACCGTGCAAGGCATCGCCACGCTGGACGTGCAGCGCGTGGCGGACTACATGCTGACCGCGCTGCGCCACCTGGTGACGGCCCTGCAACAGGCGCCGACCACCGCGCTGCAAACGCTGTCGATCATACCGCCGGCTGAGCGCCGCCAATTGCTGGTGGAGTTCAACGCCAGTCGCCGCGATTACCCTGCGCATCTGAGCGTTGCACAGCTGTTCGAAGCCCAGGCGCTGGCACGGCCTGAAGCGGTGGCGGTGGTGCAGGGCAAGCTGTCCCTGAGTTACCGCGACCTCAATCGCCGCGCCAATCGCCTGGCCCACTACCTGATCGGCCAGGGCGTGCAACCTGGCGAGCCGGTGGCCCTGGCGCTGCCGCGCGGCATCGACCTGGTGGTCAGCCAAGTCGCCGTGCTCAAGTGCGCGGCGGTGTACGTGCCGCTGGACGTCAATGCGCCGGCCGAACGCCAGGCCTTCATGGTGCAGGACAGCGGCGCCCGCCTGGTGCTGGACGACCTGGCCGGGCTGAACCTCGACGGGCTGTCGGCCGACAATCCCGAGCGGGAACAGTCCGCCGACAGCGTGGCCTACATCATGTACACCTCCGGTTCCACCGGCACGCCCAAAGGCGTACTGGTACCCCAGCGCGGCATTACCCGGCTGGTGATCAATAACGGCTACGCCGACTTCAATGCCCAGGACCGCGTGGCCTTTGCGTCGAACCCGGCGTTCGATGCGAGCACCATGGACGTGTGGGGCGCGCTGCTCAACGGTGGGCAGGTGCAGGTAATCGACCACGCTACCTTGCTCGACCCGCAGGCATTCGGCGCCGAGCTGGCGGGTGCCACGGTGCTGTTCGTCACCACCGCGCTGTTCAACCAGTATGTGCAACTGATCCCCGAGGCACTGGCCGGCTTGCGCATTTTGCTGTGCGGCGGCGAGCGCGCCGACCCGGCCGCCTTCCGCAGCCTGCTGGCCCAGGCACCGGCACTGCGCCTGGTGCATTGCTATGGCCCGACCGAAACCACCACCTACGCCACTACCTACGAAGTGCGCGCACTTGCCGATGACGTGGAGAGCGTGCCGGTGGGGCGGCCCATTGCCAATACGCAGATCTATGTGCTGGACGCGCAGTTGCAGCCGGTGCCCCTGGGCATCACTGGCGAAATCTGTATTGGCGGCGATGGCGTGGCCAAGGGCTATTTGAACCGCCCGGACCTGAGCGCCGAAAAGTTCGTGCACGACCCGTTTTCCGAACAGCCCCACGCCTTGATGTACCGCACGGGTGATCTTGGGCGTTGGTCGGTGGACGGCTTGCTCGAATGCCTTGGGCGTAACGACGACCAAGTGAAAATCCGTGGTTTCCGTATCGAGCTGGGCGAGATCGAGGCGCGTCTGGCGAGCTGCGCGGGCATCCGCGACGTCGCCGTGCTGGCCCGTGAGGACGTGCCGGGGGACAAGCGCCTGGTGGCCTATTTCACTTGGGCCGACGCCGCGCTGGGCATCGATGAGGTACACGCCCACCTGCAAGGCCTGCTTCCCGACTACATGTTGCCCTCGGCCTATATGCCGCTGGCCCATTTACCCTTGACCAACAACGGCAAGCTCGACCGCAAGGCCTTGCCCGCGCCAGACCCGCAGGCCCTGCTCAGCCGTGCCTACGAGGCCCCCCAGGGCGAGGTGGAAACCCTGCTGGCGCAGATCTGGCAGGACGTGCTCAAGCTCGAGCGCGTCGGTCGGCATGATCATTTCTTTGAACTGGGCGGGCATTCGTTGCTGGCCGTCAGCCTGATCGAGCGCATGCGCCGCGTCGGCCTGAGCGCCGATGTGCGGGTGCTGTTCAGCCAGCCTAGCCTCGCGGCATTGGCGGCGGCGGTGGGCAGCGGGCGCGAAATCGTGGTGCCGGCCAATGGCATCCCGGCAGGCTGCACGCACATCACCCCGTCGATGCTCAGCCTGGTGCAACTCGACGCGGCCGCCATCGAACGCATCGTGGCCAACGTGCCGGGCGGTGCGGCGAACGTGCAGGATATCTACCCGCTGGCGCCGTTGCAGGAAGGCATCCTCTATCACCATATCAGCGCTGAACAGGGCGACCCGTACCTGCTGCAATCGCGCATGGCGTTCGACAGCCTTGAGCGCTTGCACGCTTTCATGGGCGCGCTGCAACAGGTGGTGGCGCGCCACGACATCCTGCGCACCGGGGTGGTCTGGGAAGGCCTGGACAGCCCGGTGCAAGTGGTGTGGCGCCAGGCGCAGCTGGTGGTGCAGGCCGTCAGCCTGGACCCGGCCGACGGCGGCATCATCGAACAACTGCATGCGCGCTTCGATGCGCGGCACTACCGGCTGGACATCACCCAGGCGCCGCTGCTGCGCATGGTCTACGCCCAGGACCCGGCCAATCAGCGTGTCGCGGCGATCCTGCTGTTCCACCACCTGGCCCTGGACCATACCGCCATGGAAGTGGTGGGCCAGGAGATGCGTGCCTTCATGCTGGATCAGGCCGATGACTTGCCCGAAGCCGCGCCGTTTCGCAACTATGTGGCCCAGGCGCGCCTGGGGGTCAGCGTGGCCGAGCATGAGCAGTTCTTCCGCGGCATGCTCGCCGATGTCGACGAGCCGACGCTGCCGTTCGGCTTGCACGATGTGCAGGGCGACGGCCGCACCATCGAAGAAGCCGAACGGCAGCTGCCGGCCGAGCTGGCGCAGCGGGTGCGCGAGCAGGCACGCCACCTGGGTGTCAGCGCCGCGAGCCTGATGCACCTGGCCTGGGCGCAGGTGCTGGGGCTGGTGTCCGGGCGCGACGACGTGGTGTTCGGCACCGTCCTGATGGGGCGCATGCAGGCCGGCGATGGTGCGGATCGTGCGCTGGGCATGTTCATCAACACCTTGCCGCTGCGGGTCGATGTGGCGGCCGCTGCCGCCGACGCGGTCAAGGCCACCCATGCACGCTTGAGCGCCTTGCTCGGGCATGAACATGCCTCCCTGGCCCTGGCCCAGCGTTGCAGTGGGGTGGCGACGGCCACGCCGCTGTTCAGCGCCTTGCTCAATTACCGCCACAGCAGCCCCGGCGAAATGGCCCGCGACGGTCAGGGGATCTGGGAGGGCGTACAACTGCTCGGCGGCGAAGAGCGCAGCAACTATCCGCTGACCCTGAGTGTAGATGACCTGGGCGAAGGCTTTGCCCTGGCCGTGCTGGCGTTGCCGCAGATCGGCGCCCAGCGCCTGTGCGACTACATGCACAACGCCGTGGCGCAGCTGGTCGACGCCCTGGAAAACGCACCGGACACCCGCTTGCACCACCTGCCGATTCTGCCGACGGCGGAACGCGACACGCTGCTGCGCGAATTCAACGCCACCGCCCATGACTTCCCGCGCGGGCACACCCTGCACGGCGCCTTTGAAGTCCAGGCCGAGCGTCAGCCCGAGGCTGTTGCGGTGATGCAGGACGGTGTGGCGCTGACCTATCAGCAGCTCAATCAACGCGCCAACCAACTGGCCCATCACCTGCTCGGGCTTGGCGTGCAGCCGGATGACCGCGTGGCGATCTGCTGTCGTCGCGGCCCGCAGATGCTGGTGGGCCTGCTCGGCATTCTCAAGGCCGGCGCGGGCTATGTGCCGATCGACCCGGCGTACCCGGCCGAGCGGATCGCCTACCTGTTGCAGGACAGCGCACCGGTGGCGGTGCTCTCGCAAGCCTGCACCCGCGACCTGCTCGGCGGCGTCGCCAGTGTCGACCTGCACGGCCTCGGCTTGCAGCAATACCCTGTGAGCAATCCGCAACTGGGCGCACTGACCCCGGCGCACCTGGCCTACGTCATCTACACCTCCGGTTCCACCGGCCAGCCCAAGGGCGTGATGGTGGAGCATCACCACGTGGAAAACCTCGTGCATTGGCACTGCGAGGCCTTCGGCCTGCGGGCTGCCAGCCATACCAGCAGCGTCGCCGGTTTCGGTTTCGATGCGCTGGCCTGGGAAGTCTGGCCGGCGCTGTGCGTGGGCGCGACCCTGCACCTGCCGCCCGCCGAGGTGGGCAATGAAAACATCGACGAACTGTTGGCCTGGTGGCTGGCGCAGCCGCTGGACGTGAGCTTTCTGCCCACCCCGGTGGCCGAGTACGCCTTCAGCCTGAACCTGCAACACCCGACCTTGCGCATGCTGCTGATCGGTGGCGACCGCCTGCGCCAGTTCAGCCAGGAACGACGGTTTGCCCTGATCAATAACTACGGCCCCACCGAAGCCACGGTGGTCGCCACTTCCGGGCGTGTGCGTGCCGGGCAGCCTTTGCATATCGGCCGGCCTGTGGCCAATGCCACCAGCTACGTGCTGGATGCGCACCTGCGTCCGGTGCCGGTGGGCGTAGCCGGTGAGCTGTATGTGGGGGGCCGCGGCGTGGCGCGCGGTTACCTGAATCGCCCGGACCTGACCGCCGAGCGCTTCCTGCAAGACCCGTTCAACCCCGGGCGCATGTACCGCACCGGCGACCTGGTGCGCTGGCTGCCCGATGGCAACCTGGAATACCTGGGGCGCAACGATGACCAGGTCAAACTACGCGGCGTGCGGGTTGAACTGGGCGAAATCGAAAGCCGCCTGGCCGCGCTCGACGGCGTCGCGGAAGCGGTAGTGCTGGTGCGCGAAGGCCGCTTGATCGCCTGGTTCACCGAACGCCAGGCGCTGTCGATCGACACGCTGCGCGCGCAACTGCAGGCGCAACTGCCCGAGGCCCTGGTGCCGGTGGCCTACGTGAAACTTGCGGCCTTACCCCTGACCGCCAACGGCAAGCTGGACCGCAAGGCTTTGCCGGCCCCCGATCAAGCCGCGCTGCTGACCCGTGACTACGAAGCGCCCCAGGGCGAAGTGGAAACCCGCCTGGCGCGGATCTGGGCCGACGTGCTGCAGGTGGAGCAGGTGGGGCGCCATGACCACTTCTTCGAACTGGGCGGGCATTCATTGCTGGCCGTCAGCCTGATCGAGCGCATGCGCCAGGTCGGCCTGAGCGCCGATGTGCGCGTGCTGTTCAGCCAGCCGACCCTGGCCGCGCTGGCCGCCGCCGTGGGCAGTGGTCGCGAAGTGCAGGTGCCGGCCAACCGTATTCCCGACGGCTGCCAACGCATCACGGCGGACATGCTGTCGCTGGTGACGCTGGAGCAATCGACGCTGGATCAGGTGATCGACCAAGTGCCCGGCGGCGCCGCCAATGTGCAGGATATCTATCCGCTGGCGCCGTTGCAGGAAGGCATTTTCTACCATCACATCAGCGCCGAGCGGGGCGACCCGTACCTGCTGCAATCGCACCTGGCGTTTGACAGCCTTGAGCGCCTGGACGCCTTTGCCCAGGCGCTGCAGCAGGTGATCGATCGCCACGATATCCTGCGCACCGCAGTGGTCTGGGAGGGCCTGGTGCAACCGCTGCAAGTGGTGTGGCGCAAGGCTGAACTGGCCGTGCAATGCGTATCGCTGCAAGGCAACGTCATCGAGCAGTTGCACCAGCGTTTCGACCCGCGCCATTACCGGCTGCCGATGTCCCAGGCCCCGCTGATCCGCCTGGTGTATGCCGAGGACCCCGGTCAGCAGCGGGTCGTTGCGATTTTGCTGTTCCACCATATTGCCCTTGATCACACGGCACTCGACAGCGTACGTCAGGAGATGCAAGCCAGTTTGCTCGGGCAGCCCCGGATCGCTGAAGCAGCCATTCCTTACCGCAACTATGTGGCTCAGGCGCGTCTGGGCGTCGAAGAGCACGAACATGAAGCGTTCTTTGGCCAGATGCTGGGAGACATCGACGAGCCGACGCTCCCGTTCGGCTTGCAGGACGTCCAAGGTGACGGCAGTGCAATCGAAGAGGTGCAGCAGAGCCTGGCCCCGGCCTTCAGCCAGCGTCTGAGGGCGCAGGCCCGCCTCTTGGGTGTCAGCGCCGCCAGTCTGTTTCATCTGGCGTGGGCCCGGGTGCTGGCCAGCACCAGCAGCCAGCACCGCGTGGTCTTCGGCACGGTACTGCTCGGCCGTATGCAGGGGGGCAAAGGTAGCGACCGTGCACTGGGGATGTTCATCAACACCTTGCCATTGCGCGTGGATATTGATGAGACCGGTGTACGCGCGGCCGTCAAGCGCACCCATGAGCGCCTGACGGCACTGCTCGGCCATGAACATGCCTCCCTGGCTCTGGCCCAGCGTTGCAGTGGCGTCGCCGCGCCGTTGCCGTTGTTCAGTGCAGTGCTCAATTACCGCCACAGCGCCAGCCAGGAGGCGACGGTGTCGCAGGCATGGCAAGGGATTCACACCCTGGCCAGTGAAGAACGCACCAATTACCCCTTGACCTTGAACGTCGATGACCAGCGCGATGGTTTCCGCCTGACCGTCATGACCCCCGCGCACATTGGAGCGCAACGCGTCTGCGGTTATATGCAGACGGCGTTGCTTGGGCTGGTCGAGGCGCTGGAACAGGCGCCGCACCTGCCGATCAGCCGCGTGTCGATCCTGGGGCAGCAGGAGCGCGAGACACTGTTGCACGGCTTCAACGCGACCGCAGTCGATTACAACCTTGACCAGACCTTGCACGGCTTGTTCGAGGCGCAGGTCTTACGCACGCCGGATGCCGAGGCCGTGAAAGCGGGGGATCAACGCCTGAGCTATCGGCAACTCAACGAGCGGGCCAACCGTCTGGCTCATCACCTGCGTGAACTGGGCGTACGGCCCGAGTCGCGGGTTGGGGTGTGCCTGGAGCGTGGCCTGGACATGGTCATCGGCTTGTTCGCCATCCTCAAGGCCGGCGGCGGTTATGTTCCGCTCGACCCGGCCTATCCCCACGAGCGCCTCGCCTACATGCTGCACGACAGCGCACCGGTGGTGGTGCTGGCCCACGGCGCAACCCGCGCCTTGCTCGGTGATATACCCACCCTTGATCTGGACTGCGACACCTGGCAGCACCAGCCGAGCACCAATCCCAGCGTGCCGGAGCTTACCGCCCGGCATCAGGCTTATGTGATCTACACCTCCGGCTCCACCGGCCAACCCAAGGGGGTCATTAATGAACATGCCGGGGTGGTCAACCGCCTGCTGTGGATGCAGAACGCGTATGGCCTCAACGCGCAGGATGCGGTGTTGCAAAAAACGCCCTTCAGCTTCGACGTGTCGGTGTGGGAGTTCTTCTGGCCGCTGATGACCGGCGCCCGCCTGGTCATGGCACGTCCGGGCGGCCACAAGGACCCGGCGTATCTGTGTGAAGTGATTGAGGCGCAGCGCATCACCACGCTGCACTTTGTGCCGTCGATGCTCGACGTATTCCTGGCCCACGGCGATGTCAGCCAGGCCGCCGGGCTGGTGCGCGTGATCTGCAGCGGTGAAGCGCTGCCGGGCAGCCTGGTGCGACGCTTCAAGCAGCAACTGCCGGGCATCGGGTTGTACAACCTGTATGGCCCGACCGAAGCCGCAGTGGATGTGACCGCATGGAACTGCGCACGCAGCGACGTGCCGGACAACACGCCGATCGGCAAGCCGATTGCCAACACACGCATGTACGTGCTGGACGCCCAATTGCAGCCGGTGCCGCTGGGGGTGGTCGGTGAGCTGTTCATCGGTGGCGTGCAGGTGGCGCGGGGGTATCTCAACCGTGCGCAACTGACCGCCGAACGCTTCCTTGAGGACCCGTTCAGCGCGGGTCGGATGTACCGCACGGGCGACCTTGGCCGCTACCTGCCGGACGGCAATCTCGAGTACCTGGGCCGCAACGATGACCAGGTGAAAATTCGCGGCCTGCGCATCGAATTGGGGGAAATCCAGGCGCGACTGATCGAGCATCCAGCGGTGAAAGATGCCGTGGTCGTGGCCTGCGAAGATCGCCTGGTCGCCTACTACACCGGCGCGGCCACCGCCATCGACGCCCTGCGCAGCCAGCTCTTGCAGCACCTGCCGGACTTCATGGTGCCCGCGTTGTTCATGCACCTCGACGCGCTGCCCCTGAGCCCCAATGGCAAGCTCGACCGCAAGGCGCTGCCGGCCCCGGGCACGGCGTCGTTGAGTGTGCGTGAGTACGAAGCGCCCGAAGGCGACTGCGAAATACTGCTGGCCCGACTCTGGGCCGAGCTGCTGAAGGTGGAGCGAGTAGGGCGCCATGACAATTTCTTTGAACTGGGCGGGCATTCGCTGCTCGCCGTGAGCTTGATCGGGCGCTTGCGCCAGGAAGGCATGGAAGCCGATGTGCGAGGGCTGTTCGAGCAACCGACCCTGGCCGGCTACGCCGCAATGACCGAACGAATGGAGATCGTCCTGTGAACATCCAACAACTGCTGGCAACCCTGAAAACGAAGGATGTGCAACTGGCGCTCAAAGGCGAGCAACTGTCCGTACAAGGCAACAAGCAAGCCTTGAGCGACCCGGCGATCCTCGCTGCGTTGCGCGAACACAAGCCGGCCCTGATCGAACGGATCAAGGCGGGTGAATACTCGGCCGGCAAAGCCGGTGAGGTGCAAGTACCGGCCAACGGCATCGCCCCGGGCGCCGAGCGCATCACCCCGGCCATGTTGACGCTGTCCACCCTGAGCCAGGACGAGATCGAGCGGATCGTCGCCACCGTCGAGGGCGGCGTGGCGAATATCCAGGACATCTACCCGCTGGCGCCGTTGCAGGAAGGCATTCTCTACCACCACGCGAGCACGGAGCAGGGTGACCCGTACATCATGCAGTCGCAGTTCGCCTTCGACAGCCTGGCGCGCTTCGAGCAGTTTGCCAACGCCTTGCAGAGCGTCGTGGATCGGCACGATATCCTGCGTACCGGGGTGGTTTGGGAAAGCCTCGAACAGCCCTCGCAAGTGGTCTGGCGCCAGGCCCGGCTACCGGTGCAAGCCCTTGAGCTGGATCCGGCTGAGGGCGATATCGCAGAGCAGTTGCGCCAGCTGTTCGATGTTCGCCATTACCGCCTGGACGTGACCCAGGCGCCTCTGCTGCGCCTGGTGCGCACCTGGGACGAACCCGGCCAGCGCGTGGTGGCAATGCTGCTGTTTCATCATATGGCCCTGGACCACAGCGCGCTGGACGTGGTGCGCCATGAACTGCAGGCGCTGTTGCAAGGCCGTGGCGAACAATTGGGCCAGCCCATCCCGTTTCGCAATTACGTGGCGCAGGCGCGACTGGGCGTCAGCGAGCAGGAGCACGAGGCGTTTTTCCGTCAGATGCTCAGCGATATCTGCGAGCCGACCTTGCCTTTCGGTCTGCAGGATGTGCAGGGCGACGGCCGCGATATCGTCGAAGCGGACCTGCCGCTGTCGGCAGCGCTCAATCAACGTGTACGCGAGCAGGCACGCCATCTGGGCGTAAGCGCGGCGAGCGTGTTCCATATGGCCTGGGCCCAAGTGCTGAGTGTGTTGGCAGGCAAGCAAAGCGTGGTGTTCGGTACGGTGTTGATGGGGCGCATGCAGGGCGGTCAGCAGACCGACAGAGCGCTGGGGATTTTCATCAATACGTTGCCGTTTCGTGTGGACGTCGGTCATGCGGATGTGCGCACCGGCATCAGGGACACCCATGCACGGCTGACGACGTTGCTGCGCCATGAGCATGCCCCTTTGGCCTTGGCGCAGCGCTGCAGTGGAGTGACTGCGCCCACGCCACTGTTCAGTGCGTTGCTCAATTACCGGCACAGTGGTTCCGGCAATCAGGCCGAGGCGGTGGCGGCATGGAACGGCATCGAAATGTTGAGCTCGCAGGAGCGTACCAACTACCCGCTGACGCTGAGCGTGGATGACCTGGGCGATAGCTTCATCTTGCGGTTGCTCGCCTGCACCCAGGTCGACCCGCACCGCGTCTGCGCCTACCTGCAAACCGCACTGGAAAACCTGGTAAGCGCCCTGGAGCAGGCGCCGCACACCGCGCTCAACCAGTTGCCGGTGGTGCCGCTGGCCGAGCAGCGCCTGTTGCTCGAGCAGTTCAACGCAACCCAGGCGGTGTTCCCCCAGGGCAGCACCTTGCACGCGCGCATCGAAGCCCAGGCCGCGCTGACCCCGGATGCCATCGCGGCGGTGTGCCTGCACCGCACGCTGAGCTACGCCGAACTCAATCAGCAAGCCAACCTGCTGGCCCATCATCTGCTGGCGCTGGGGGTCAAGCCCGATGACCGCGTGGCCATCGTCGCACGCCGTGGCCTGGACACCCTGGCCGGGTTGCTGGCGATTCTCAAGGCCGGCGCCTGCTACGTGCCGGTGGACCCATCCCACCCGGCCGAGCGCCTGAACTACCTGCTCAGCGACAGCGCCCCGGTGGCCGTGCTGACCCAGCACGCGTTGCTCGAGCGCCTGCCGGAGCTGGAGGTGCCGGTGATCAACCTGGACCGCTACACCTGGCACCACCACGCGGCGAGCAATCCCGAGGTGGCCATGACAGCGTCGAACCTGGCCTATGTGATCTACACCTCCGGCTCCACCGGCCTGCCCAAAGGGGTGATGGTGGAGCATCACACCGTGGCCAACCTGGTGGACTGGCATTGCAGCGCCTTCGACCTGCGCGCCGGGCGGCATACCGCCAGCGTGGCCGGTTTCGGCTTTGATGCGATGGCCTGGGAAGTGTGGCCGGCGCTGTGCGCGGGCGCCACCCTGCACCTGCCGCCGGCCCACGACGGCGCTGAAGACATCGACGCGCTGCTCGCCTGGTGGTGCGCGCAACCGCTGGACGTGTGCTTCCTGCCGACACCGGTGGCCGAGTACGCCTTCAGCCAGAACATCGAACACCCGACCCTGCGCACACTGCTGATCGGCGGCGATCGCCTGCGCCATTTCGGGCGTGCGCAGCGCTTCGAGCTGATCAACAACTATGGCCCCACCGAAGCCACGGTGGTCGCCACCGCCGGCAAGATCGAGGCGGGCCAGCCGTTGCATATCGGCAAGCCTATCGCCAATGCCAGGGTCTATCTGCTGGACGAACAGCTGCGCCCGGTGCCGTTGGGCGTGGCGGGTGAACTGTACGTGGGCGGCAAGGGCGTGGCGCGCGGCTACCTCAATCGCCCGGAGCTGACCGCTGAGCGCTTCCTGCGCGACCCGTTCAGCAGCGGGCGCATGTACCGCACCGGCGACCTGGCGCGCTGGCTGCCCGACGGTAACCTGGAGTATTTGGGGCGCAACGATGACCAGGTGAAAATCCGTGGCATGCGCATCGAACTGGGCGAAATCGAAACCCGGCTCAACCAACTGCCGGGCATCCTGGAGGCGGTGGTGCTGGTGCGTGAAGAGCGGCTGGTGGCGTATTTCACCGAAAGCCCGCAACTGGATGCGCTGGCCGTCGCTGATATCCGCGCGCACCTGGTGGCCCATCTGCCGGACTACATGGTGCCGGTGGCGTTCATGAAGCTCGACACGCTGCCCCTGACCGCCAACGGCAAGCTCGACCGCCAGGCGCTGCCGGCGCCGGATATGGCTGCGGTGTTCAGCCGTGAATACGAGGCGCCGCTGGGCGAGATCGAAAGCGTGCTCGCGCAGATCTGGGCCGACGTGTTGCAAGTGGAGCGGGTTGGGCGGCGCGATCACTTCTTCGAGCTGGGCGGGCATTCGCTGCTGGCCATGCGCATGGTGTCCCAGGTGCGCCAGCGCCTGGGGGTGGAGCTGGTGCTGGGCGACTTGTTCGCCAACGCCGAACTGGCGGCCGTTGCTCACGTGCTGGCCCAGGCGGGTCGCAGCACCTTGCCGGATATTCTGCCGGCCAATCGTGGCGAGGATGTGCCGCTGTCGTTCGCCCAGCAGCGCCTGTGGTTTCTGGCCAACATGGACGGCGGCAACAGTGCCTACAACATCCCCATAGGCCTGGCCCTGCGTGGGCAATTGCACGTGCAGGCGCTGCAAGAGGCGTTGGCCTGCATCGTCAGGCGCCATCACACCCTGCGCAGCCGTTTTGTCCAGGTGGGCGATGACACCCAGGTGCTGACCGTGCCCGCCGACGATGCCATGCCGCTGCAGTCGCTGGACCTGCGCGGTCATCCCGAGCCGCAACAGGCCCTTGAAGCGCTGATCCGCCACGAGGCCTCGGCCACGTTTGACCTGGAGCGCGGCCCGCTGCTGCGTGGGCACCTGGTGATGATGGCCGACGATCATCATGTGCTGCTGCTGACGTTGCACCACATTGTCTCCGACGGCTGGTCCATGGGCGTGCTGACCCGCGAACTGATGGCGCTGTACCAGGCGTTCATCCACGGGCAGCCCGACCCGCTGCCGCCGTTGACGATCCAGTACGGTGATTTCGCCATTTGGCAACGTTTGTGGCTCAGCGGTGAAGTGCTGCACCGCCAGAGCGATTACTGGCAGCACGTGCTGGCGGATGCGCCGGCCTTGCTCACGCTGCCCACTGATCGTCCACGTCCGGCGCAGCAAGACTATGCCGGCAGCAGCGTCGAGGTGCATGTGGACGAGCGCCTGACAGCCGCGCTGAAAGCGTTGAGTCAACGCCATGGCGTCACGCTTTACATGACCCTGTTGAGCGCCTGGGCAGCGCTGCTGGCTCGGTTGTCCGGCCAGCATGACCTGGTGATTGGCTCGCCGGTGGCAAACCGGACGCGCAGTGAAGTGGAAGGGCTGATCGGCCTGTTCGTCAATACCCTGGCCCTGCGCATCGATACCTCGGGTGAACCGAGCACCGAAGTGCTGCTGGCGCGGGTCAAGGCGGTGTCGCTGGCGGCCCAGTCCCATCAGGATCTGCCGTTCGAACAGGTGGTGGAGATTACCCAGCCGGTGCGCAGCCTGGCCCACACGCCGCTGTTTCAGACACTGCTGGCCTGGCAGGACGCCAGCGCGCCCACCCTGACGTTGGGCGATCTGGTGATTGAAGGCGTTGCTCAAGAGAGCCTGTTTGCCAAGTTTGAGCTGACCCTGGACCTGGGTGAAGACCAAGGCAGGATCCGTGGTGCGCTGCAATACGCTGTCGCGCTGTTCGATGAGGCGACGGTGCAGCGCTACGTCGGCTATTTCACCCGCCTGTTGCAGGCCATGGTCGCCGACGACCGTGCGGTGCTGGCCCATGTGCCGCTGATGGAGGAACCTGAGTGCCAGCGGGTGCTGGTGGACTTCAATGCGACATCGATGCCCAACAACGTCGAGCAGACCGTGCACGGGCTCGTCGCCGCTCAGGCCGAGCGCACGCCCAATGCCATTGCGGCCAAGGCCGGCGAGCGCCACCTGACCTATGCCGAACTCGACAGTCACGCCAGCCATCTGGCAAATCACCTGCGCGGCCTGGGCATCAAGCCCGACGACCGCGTAGCCATCGTCGCCCGTCGCGGCCTCGACACCCTGGTCGGGTTGCTGGGGATCCTCAAGTCCGGCGCGTGCTATGTACCGGTCGATCCAGCGCATCCCGCCGAGCGCCTGGCCTATCTGCTCTGCGACTGCGCGCCCGTGGCAGTGCTGAGCCAGCGCGCGCTGCTGCCAACGCTGCCTGCCCTTGAGGTGCCGGTAATCGAGCTGGATGGCGCTGACTGGCTTATCCCTGCGCAACTTCATCCCGAAGTCGCTGCCGGCCCGTCCAATCTGGCCTATGTGATTTACACCTCCGGCTCCACCGGCTTGCCCAAAGGTGTGATGGTGGAACACCACAGTGTGGTGAACCTGGTGGACTGGCACTGTCGTGCTTTTGATCTGCATGCCGGGGACCATACGGCCAGTGTCGCCGGCTTCGGATTCGATGCGATGGCCTGGGAAGTCTGGCCGGCGCTGTGTGTCGGCGCGACCCTGCACGTGCCGCCGGCCCATGACGGCGTCGAGGATGTCGACGCGCTGCTCGCCTGGTGGTGCGCGCAACCGCTGGACGTGTGCTTCCTGCCGACGCCGGTCGCCGAGTACGCCTTCAGCCAGCAGATCGAACATCCGACGCTGCGCACCTTGCTGATCGGTGGCGACCGTTTGCGCCAGTTCACGCGCCCGCTGCGTTACGCATTGGTCAATAACTACGGGCCCACCGAAGCCACAGTGGTCGCCACCTCCGGCCGGATCGAGGTCGGCCAGCCGCTGCATATCGGCAAGCCTGTCGCCAATGCCACGGTCTACCTGCTCGACGAACAGCAGCGTCCGGTACCGCTGGGTGTAGCCGGGGAATTGTATGTCGGCGGCCAAGGCGTGGCGCGCGGTTACCTGAACCGCTCGGAACTGACCGCCGAACGCTTCCTGCATGACCCGTTCAATGCGGGGCGCATGTACCGCACCGGTGACTTGGCGCGTTGGTTGCCCGACGGCACCCTGGAGTACCTGGGCCGCAACGACGATCAGGTGAAAATCCGTGGTGTGCGCATCGAACTGGGCGAAATCGAAACCCAACTCAACCAGTTGCCGGGTATCCAGGATGTCGTGGTGCTGGTCTGTGACGAGCGGCTGGTGGCGTATTTCACCGCGCATCCGTCGACGGGTTCCTTGGCTGGCGCTGATATCCGTGCGCACCTGGTCGCGCGTCTGCCGGGCTACATGGTCCCGGCCGCGTACATGCGGCTCGATGCGCTCCCGCTGACGGCCAACGGCAAGCTCGATCGCAAGGCCCTGCCAAAGCCGGACCTGTCGGCCCTGTTTATCCGTGAGTACATTGCGCCCGAGGGCGAGCTTGAAAGCGTGCTCGCGCAGATTTGGGCCGATGTGTTGC
This sequence comes from Pseudomonas sp. 34 E 7, assembly GCF_900005715.1. NCBI lineage: Bacteria > Pseudomonadati > Pseudomonadota > Gammaproteobacteria > Pseudomonadales > Pseudomonadaceae > Pseudomonas > Pseudomonas sp. 34 E 7. The sequence continues at coordinate 15,377 of NZ_CVTX01000099.1, read as the reverse complement.
AGGTGGCGCAAGTAGGCCGGCGCGACAACTTTTTCGAACTCGGCGGTCACTCGCTGCTGGCCATGCGCATGGTGTCCCAGGTGCGTCAGCGCCTGGGCATAGAGCTGCTGCTGAGCGATTTTTTCGCCAATGCCGAACTCAGCGCCGTCGCCGCCGTGCTGGCCCAGTCCGGTCGCAGCACCTTGCCGGATATCCTGCCGGCCAATCGCGAAGAACACGCTCCGTTGTCGTTCGCCCAGCAACGCCTGTGGTTCCTGGCGCTGATGGAAGGCGCCAATACCGCCTATAACATTCCCATCGGCTTGCGACTGCGCGGGCAATTGCATGTGCAGGCGCTGCAACGTGCCTTGGCACGTATTGTTGCGCGACATGAAACCCTGCGCAGCCGCTTTGCCCAGCACGGCGACGACGCGCGGGTACTGATTGCACCGCCTGAAGAGGTGTTGGCGCTGCAATTGCAGAACCTGCGGCATCACTCGCATCCTCAGCAGGCTTTGGATGCATTGATCCACGGCGAAGCCTCGGCACCGTTCGACCTGGAACAAGGTCCGCTGATACGTGGACGCCTGGTGGCAATGGCCGACGATCACCATGTGCTGCTGCTGACCCTGCACCACATCGTCTCTGATGGCTGGTCCATGGGCGTGCTCACCCGGGAACTGATGGCGCTGTACCAGGCCTTCAGCCATGGCCTGCCCGACCCGTTGCCGCCACTGCCGATCCAGTACGTTGATTTTGCCGTCTGGCAACGGCGCTGGCTGAGTGGCGAAGTCCTCAACCACCAAAGCGCCTACTGGCAGCAAACCCTGGCCGGCGCGCCGCCGCTGCTGTCCCTGCCTACCGATCGGCCCCGCCCGGCGCAGCAGAGCTATGCCGGCGATACGGTCCAGGTGCGCCTGGATGAGCGTCTGACCGCCGGGCTCAAGGCGTTGAGCCAGAGGCACGGGGTGACGCTGTACATGACAGTGATGAGCGCCTGGGCGTCACTGCTTGCACGGTTGTCCGGTCAGCACGACCTGGTGATCGGCTCGCCGGTAGCCAACCGGGCCCGCAGTGAAGTGGAAGGACTGATTGGCTTGTTCGTCAACACGCTTGCCGTGCGCATCGACACCTGCGGCGAGCTGAGCACCGAGGCACTGTTGGCGCGGGTCAAGGCGGTGACGCTGGCCGCTCAGTCTCACCAGGACCTGCCGTTCGAAAAAGTCGTGGAGATCCTCCGGCCGCTGCGCAGCCTGGCACATAGCCCGATCTTCCAGGTGCTGCTGACCTGGCAGGACAGCAGTGCACCGGCGCTGGCCCTCGGCGACCTGACGCTGGAGGCGATCGTCGAGAACAGCCACTTTGCCAAGTTCGATCTGGCGCTGAGCCTGGGCGAAGTCGACGGCTGCATTCTGGGCACGTTGGAATACGCGGTGGCCTTGTTCGATGAGGCGACGGTGCAGCGTTACGTCGGCTACCTGATTGGTCTGTTGCAGGCGATGGTCGAAGACGACCAGGCGGTGCTGGAGCATACGCCGTTGCTGGGGGCGCGCGAGCGTCAGCAGGTGCTGTTTGATTTCAACGCTACGGCAGTCGACTACAACCTCGACCAGACCCTGCATGGCCTGTTCGAAGCGCAGGTTGAACGCACGCCGGATGCGATTGCGCTCAAGGCCGGCACGCAGCAATTGACCTATGCCGAACTCAATAGCCGCGCCAACCAATTGGCCCATCATCTGCTGGCGCTCGGTGTGCAGCCGGATGCCCGCGTAGCCATCTGCGCAGAGCGTGGCCTGGACATGGTTATCGCCCTGTATGCGGTGCTCAAGGCCGGCGCGGCCTATGTGCCGCTGGATCCGGCGTATCCCCAGGAGCGGATCGCCTACATGCTGCAAGACAGTGCACCGCAGGTGGTGCTTGCCCAGGTCGCTACGCGTGGTTTGCTGGGCGAGGTGGCGGTGCTTGAATTGGACCAGCCGTGCTGGCAGCACCAGCCGGACGATAACCCTGCGGTACGCGGTGCAAGCGCTTACGTGATCTACACCTCAGGCTCCACCGGGCAGCCCAAGGGGGTGATCAACGATCACGGTGGGGTGGTCAACCGCCTGCTGTGGATGCAGGACGAATACGGACTGACCTGCGACGACGCAGTTCTGCAGAAAACCCCGTTCAGCTTCGACGTATCGGTGTGGGAATTCTTCTGGCCGTTGTCCATCGGTGCTCGGCTGGTGATGGCGCGTCCGGGCGGTCACAAGGACCCCGCTTACCTGTGCGAGGTCATCGAAGGTGAAGCGATCACGACGTTGCACTTTGTGCCGTCAATGCTCGATGTCTTCCTTGCCTATGGCGATGTCAGCCAGGTAGCGGGCCTGCAACGCGTGATGTGCAGTGGTGAAGCGCTGCCAGGCAGCCTGGTGCGGCGCTTCAAGCAGCAACTGCCGGGCGTCAACCTGTATAACCTGTACGGTCCGACTGAAGCGGCGGTGGACGTGACGGCGTGGTCCTGCCTGCCTTGCGACGTGCCGGAAAACACGCCCATCGGCAAACCGATCGCCAATACCCGCATGTACGTGCTGGACACGCAGATGCAGCCGGTGCCCCTGGGTGTGGTGGGCGAGCTGTTCATTGGCGGCGTGCAAGTGGCGCGGGGCTATTTGAACCGTCCTGAACTGACGGCCGAGCGCTTCCTTGATGACCCGTTTACCCAGGGACGCTTGTACCGTACCGGTGACCTCGGCCGTTATCTGCCCGACGGCACACTCCAATACCTGGGGCGCAATGACGACCAGGTGAAAATCCATGGATTGCGGATAGAACTGCGGGAAATCCAGGCGCGACTGACCGAGCATCCCGCGGTCAACGAAGCGGTGGTGGTGGCCCGTGAGCAACGCCTGATCGCTTACTACACCGCCGACGCGTGCGACATCGATGAGCTGCGCAGTCATTTGGCGCAACAGCTTCCGGCGTTCATGGTGCCCGCTGTGTTTGTGCGCCTGGACGCGTTGCCGCTGAGCCCCAACGGCAAGCTCGATCGCAAGGCGCTGCCGGCGCCGGACGTGGAGTCGGTGAGCGTGCGCGACTACGAAGCGCCCCAGGGCGATACCGAAATCGCCTTGGCCAGCGTGTGGGCCGAGTTGCTGGGGGTGGAGCGTATAGGGCGGCAGGATAACTTCTTCGAGCTGGGCGGGCATTCATTGATGGCCGTGAGTCTGATGGGGCGCCTGCGCCAGCTCGGATTGTCGGCGGACATGAACGTGCTGTTCAGCCAGCCGACGTTGACGGCCCTGGCGGCGACCCTGGGTGGCAGCCGGGAAGTGGCCGTACCCGCCAATGGCATCGCCGCCGATTGCGACGCCATCACACCGTCCATGCTGACGCTGGCGCGCCTGGATCAGCCGGCCATCGACCGTGTTGTCGCCGCCATCCCCGGCGGGGCCGCCAATGTGCAGGATATCTACCCGCTGGCCCCGTTGCAGCAGGGAATTCTGTACCACCACCGCGCGGTTCAGGAGGACGACGTGTATGTGCTGCAGGCGCAATTTGCCTTCGACAGCACGGCACGCTTGCACGCATTTGCCGAGGCATTGCAGGCGGTGATCCGGCGTCATGACATCCTGCGTTCCTCGTTCCATTGGGACGGCTTGCAAGAGCCGATGCAAGTAGTGTGGCGTGAGGCGTCCCTGCACGTTGAGAAAGGGCCGTTGCCGCAGCGCCTGGACCTGGCTCAGGCACCGGTGATGCGCCTGGTCTACACCGAGGAACCGCAGCGCGTGGTGGCCACCTTGCTGTTTCACCACTTGGTGATGGACCACGTGACCCTGGGCATCCTCAAGCATGACATGCAGGCCTTCCTGGGGGGCAAAGGCGATACGCTGAGCGCACCGGTGCCTTATCGCAATTACGTTGCCCAGACCCGCCTGGGCATCACCGACGAAGAGCATGAGGCGTTCTTTCGCGACATGCTCGCCCAAGTCGATGAGCCGACCTGCCTGTGCGAGCTGGGCCCGGTTGAACAGGTGCAAAGCCTGCTCGATCATGCGCTGAGCCAGCGCCTGCGTACCCAGGCGCGTCGGGCCGGCGTGAGCGCCGCCAGCGTCATGCACCTGGCCTGGGCCCTGGTCATGGGCAAGGTGGCCGTGCGCGAGTCGGTCGTGTTCGGCACCGTGATGCTGGGCCGCCTGCAGGGCGGGGAGGGGGCCGAACGGGCCATGGGGGTCTTTATCAATACCTTGCCGCTGCGCGTCGACCTGGGTGAACACTCGGTGCGGGGTGCGCTGCGCGACACCCATGCGCGCCTGGCGCAGTTGCTCCAGCACGAACACGCGCCCCTGGCGCTGGCGCAGCGTTGCAGCAGCGTGCCTGCAGGCACGTCGTTGTTCAACGTACTGTTCAACTATCGTCACAGTGCCGAGGTACACGGCACGCCAAATGACGATGCCGCAAAGGCATGGCAGGGCATCTATTTGCTCGAGGGCGAGGAGCGCTCCAGCTACGGCCTGTCGATGAGTGTGGACGACCTGGGCGACCGTTTCAGTCTGAGCGCAGCGGGTCAGGGTGCGCGGCGTCTTTGCGGCTACCTGGCCACGGCGCTTGAGCAAATGGTGACGGCGTTGGAGGACACTGTCGACAGCGCCATCAGCGCTGTGTCGATCCTGCCGGCCGACGAGCGCCGACAATTGCTTGAGGACTTCAACGCTACCGCCCGCCAATTCCCCCGCGCACACACGGTGCAACGCTTGTTCGAGGCCCAGGCCGGGGCCCGTCCCGGTGCGCTGGCGGTGGTGCATGGCGAGCAGCGCGTGAGCTACGTTGACCTCAACCTTCGCGCCAACCGCTTGGCCCATCACCTGCTCGGCCTTGGCGTGCGCACCGGGGACAGCGTAGCGATTCTGCTGCCACGCGGCGTGGACTTGATAGTCGGCCAGTTGGCCGTGTTGAAATGCGCCGCCGCCTACGTGCCGCTGGATATCAATGCACCCGCCGAGCGCCAGGGTTTCATGCTGCAGGACAGCGGCGCGGTGCGGCTGCTGACCCGCAGTGATATAGCCGTTGACTACCCGGCTCAACGCCTGGACCTCGATACCCTGACCCTGGATGCGCAACCTGACCACAACCCCGACCTGTCGCAATCGTCGGACAGCGTGGCCTACGTCATGTACACCTCCGGCTCCACCGGCACGCCGAAGGGCGTAGTGGTGCCTCATCGTGGCATCACCCGGCTGGTCATCAACAACGGCTATGCGGATTTCAACGCGGGTGATCGTGTGGCATTCGCCTCCAACCCGGCCTTTGACGCCAGCACGATGGATGTGTGGGGGCCGCTGCTCAACGGCGGGCAGGTGCAGGTCATCGATCATTCCATATTGCTCGATCCGGTGGCGTTTGGCGCTGCGTTGGAGGGGGCGACGATACTGTTCGTCACCACGGCGCTGTTCAATCAGTACGTGCAACTGATACCCGATGCGCTGGCGGGGTTGCGCATCCTCCTGTGCGGCGGCGAGCGCGCTGATCCGGCAGCGTTCCGCAGCTTGTTGGCGCGCGCACCGGCACTGCGTCTGGTGCATTGCTACGGGCCGACGGAAACCACCACTTACGCGACCACCCATGAGGTGCGCGCACTCGCCGACCACACGGACAGCGTGCCGATCGGTCGACCGATTTCCAATACTCAGGTCTATGTCCTGGATGCGCAGTTGCAGCCGGTGCCGTTGGGCGTGACCGGTGAAATCTGTATCGGTGGCGACGGCGTGGCCCTGGGGTATTTGAATCGTGCGCAATTGAGCGCCGAACAGTTTGTGCACGACCCCTTCAAGCCCGAGGCCCTGATGTACCGCACCGGCGACCTGGGTCGCTGGAACGCGGACGGCTTGCTGGAGTGCGTGGGGCGCAACGACGACCAAGTGAAAATTCGCGGTTTTCGTATCGAACTGGGCGAGATTGAAGCACGCCTGGCGACCCACGCCGCCATTCAGGAGGCGGTGGTGCTGGCCCGTGAAGACGCACCGGGCGACAAACGCCTGGCGGCCTATTTCACCTGGGCGGCAGAGCCTGTTGGCATCGATAGCCTGCGTGCCCATCTGCAGGAACAACTCCCGGACTACATGGTGCCGTCAGCCTATATGCCACTGGAGCGGTTACCCCTGACGGCCAATGGCAAGATCGACCGCAAGGCCTTGCCGGTCCCCGCGCTGCAAGCGCCGGCTGACCGCGTGTTCGAACCGCCTCGCGATGCTTTGGAGCACAGGCTGGGTCAGCTATGGGCCGACGTACTCAAGCTTGAGCAGGTCGGCCGCGATGACAGTTTCTTCGAACTGGGCGGTCATTCCTTGCTTGCCATTCGCCTGGTCGGCCTGATGGAGGAGGCGGGTCTGCAGGTGAGCCTGGCCGAGCTCTTTGAGCACGTCAGCGTGGCGAACGTGGCCTCGATGTTGCGCGAGCGTGACGAGCAGGCAACGCGCTGCACCACGGTGGTAACCGTGCGCAGCAGCGGTGCCCAGCCGGCCTTGTTCCTGGTGCACGAGTTCAGCGGCATGGACGTGTATTTCCCGGCGCTGGGTCAGCACCTGCCGGGTGATTACCCGATCTATGGTCTGCCGGGCCTGGCGCTGGGCGAGGCTCACCTGAACACCATGGAGGGCTTGGCGGCGCGCATGGTCGGCCTGATTCGCGAGATCCAGCCGCACGGACCCTACCGTGTGGCGGGATGGTCGTTCGGCGGGGTGCTTGCCTATGAAGTGGCCATGCAACTGTTGGGGCTGGACGAAAGCGTCGCGTTCCTTGGCTTGATCGACACCTTCGTGCCGCGCATGACCGATCAGGGCAAGGCACGCTGGGAAGGGCCGCAGGCGCTCAAGCGGCATCTGCTGCTGCAGTGCACGGCCCATTGGACCGTACAAGGAGGCACGCATGAAGTGGCGAGATTGGCGCAACTGGAAGCAGACACTCAACAGCTGGACCTTGCGGGCCTGCTGCAATGTTGTCGCGATGAAGGTTTGTTATACCCGCAAATGGCGGCGGCCGCGGACGCCGACTTGATCAGTTTCATCGAGCGCGAAGTCGGGCATGGGCATGCGCTGGCGCATTACAGCCTGTTCCCGCTGCCGATTCCGGTGCATCTGTTCAGCGCCCAGGAACGGCCGACCGAACTGTCGCGGCGCAGTGAGTCGTTGGGCTGGGAGGACGCGCTGGCATCCGGTCAACTGCGCCAGATTGAAGTGCCCGGCAATCACCAGAGCATGATGCAGGCTCCGCATATCCGCAGCCTGGGCGCGGCGATGGCCCAAGCGTTGGCTGAGTCTTTACCGGTGATGGAGGCGACGCATCAGCCCTTGCTGCGTATCCAGGGCGGCAAGGCCGGGCATGCACCGCTGTTCTGCGTGCCCGGTGCGGGCGACAGCGTGACCGGCTTCGTCGGCTTGAGCGAGGCGCTGGGGCGGGACTGGCCGTTGTATGGCCTGCAGCCGCGCGGGCTGGACGGTGAAGCGGTGCCCCACAGCCAGGTGGAAGCGGCGGCGCAGTGTTACCTCGCGGCGCTGATTCATGAGTGCCCGGCGGGGCCGGTGCATCTGGTCGGGCATTCGTTTGGCGGCTGGGTCGCGCTGGAAATGGCGCTGCGCTTGCAGGCGATGGGCCGCGAGGTGGCGTCGTTGACGGTGATCGACAGTGAGTCGCCGGGGGGTAATGGTGTGGTGGGGCGGCCGTATACGTCGACGGCGGCGTTGTTGCGGTTGATCGAGGCGATGCAGTTGGCGGCCGGGAGATCCCTGGGGATCGATCCGCTGGATTTTGCCGCGAGTGATGAGGTGGCGCAGCGCCAGGCGTTGCATGCGGGGATGGTTGGGGTTGGGTTGTTGCCGGCGCGGTCTGCCGGGGATGCGATGGTTGGCCCTGCGCGGACTTATGCGGCGGCGTTGCGTACGGTGTATCGGCCGCAGGCGCGGTATGACGGGGTGGTGCGTTTGGTGCTGGCGCGTGACCCGGCGCTGGATGCGGCGGGTAATCAGCGTGAGCAGGGGTTGATGATTGAGGGGTGGCGGGGGCAGGGGCGTGGGTTGCAGGTTTGGTATGGCGGGGGGAATCATTTCACTTTGCTTAAGGCGCCGAATGTGTCGGCGTTGGCCAGGTGGTGGGTTGAGGGGGTTGTGGTTGGGGAGGTGGTGTCTTGATGGCCGCCCAATGTGGGAAGGGGTTTGGTCCTGATACACCTCGGTTCAAATGTGGGAGGGGGCTTGCCCCCGATGGCGGCCTCTGGGCCGACCAGGATGTTGGACTAGACCGAGTACATATCCGTTTCTGCGGACACGGCTGCTATGGGTTCCGCTCTTACAGCGGCTCACTTTTGAAAAGCGCAAAAGTAAGCAAAACGCTCTTGCCCCACCACTCGGCACCTCGCTCATGCTCGGTGTGCCCGAACGAAGGCTTGAATCCGTGGGCCGCCGCAATGGGCCATCCATGGCCCAGTGCGGCTAACCCGGCGTCCTGCCGGGTTACCCACGGATTCAAGCCTGCGTTCGGCCAGCGTGGTTTGACGGGGCGCCTGAGATCAAGATCAAAAGCCAGATCAAGATCAGGAGCGACTCGCTGCGCATCGTGGTTAGGGTTTGGATTTCCTTGCTCAATCAAAAAGCTCAACTTTATGGTCATTTATGCAAACGTCTAAGTTACGCAAAATCGGGATATTCGCCGTGCTGGCGGTTGCCATCGGCTTGATCATTTACACCGTCAAGGCGCCTGCCGATGCGCCTCAATACCTCACGGCCACTGTCGAGCGCGGTGATATTGAAAACGCCGTTCTCGCCACCGGCTTGTTGGAGGGCGTCAAGCAGGTCGATGTGGGCGCGCAGGTTTCCGGTCAGTTGAAGTCGCTCAAGGTCAAGGTCGGTGACAAGGTCAAGAAAGGCCAGTGGCTGGCTGAAATCGATCCGCTGATCCTGCAGAACACGCTGCGCAAGGCCCAGGTCGATGAGGAGAATCTGCAGGCTCAACGCCGCGCCACGGCGGCGCAGGTCAAGCAGGCCAGGTCGGTGTATGAGCGCTATAAGGGCTTGCAGGCCGATGAGTCGGTGTCGCGCCAGGATTTCGAGGACGCCGAGTCGACCTTTCAGGTGCAGCAGGCCAATCTGTTGTCTCTGGATGCGCAGATCAAGAGCGCGCACATTCAGATCGACACGGCCAAGGTCAACCTGGCTTATACCCGTATCAATGCGCCCATTGACGGCGATGTGGTGGGTATCGTTACCCAGGAAGGCCAGACGGTCATTGCCAACCAGCTGGCGCCGGTGCTGCTCAAGCTGGCCGACCTGGATACCATGACGGTCAAGGCCCAGGTGTCGGAAGCGGATGTGATTCACATCAGCCCCGGCCAGCAGGTGTATTTCACTATTCTCGGTGAGGCCGACAAGCGCTACTACGCCAAGCTGCGTGGCACTGAACCGGCGCCGCAGAATTTCCTCGAAACTCAGACCGCCGGTGCGCCCAAGCAGAATACGGCGGTGTTTTATAACGCGCTGTTCGATGTGCCCAACCCCGACCACCGCTTGCGCATCGCCATGACCGCCCAGGTGCGTATCGTGCTCGACACCGCCGAGGCTGCGCTGATGATGCCGGTGGCGGCGCTGGGCGCGCGCAATGCCGAGGGCGGCTATGCAGTGCGGGTGCTCGACGCCAAGGGCAGGGCGCAGGTGCGTGAGGTGAAGACCGGTATCAACAACAACGTCAAGGTGCAGGTCCTCGACGGCCTGGTCGAGGGCGACAAGGTGGTGATTGGCGACGCCTCGCCTGCCGTGGCGGGGAATTGAGCCATGACTCAACCTCTGCTGGAGCTCAAGGGCATCACCCGCAGTTTCATGGCCGGCGAGCGCGAATTCATCGCGCTCAAGGGCATTGATCTGACCATTCACGCCGGGGAAATGCTGGCGATCATCGGCGCCTCGGGGTCGGGTAAATCGACATTGATGAACATCCTCGGCGGCCTGGATTACGCCACCGCCGGCAGCTACAAAATCAACGGCATCGAAACCCGTTCCCTGGGCGATGAGCAACTGGCGGAACTGCGCCGCGATTACTTCGGGTTTATCTTCCAGCGCTACCACCTGCTGGCGCACTTGAGTGCCTTGCACAACGTGGAAATGCCGGCGATCTATGCCGGCATCCCGGAAGGCCAGCGCCACAGCCGCGCGCGGGAGTTGCTCGCGCGCCTGGGCCTGTCGGGGCATATCACCCATCGGCCGAGCCAGTTGTCCGGTGGGCAGCAGCAGCGCGTGAGTATCGCCCGGGCCTTGATGAATGGCGGCGAGGTGATCCTGGCCGACGAACCCACCGGGGCCCTCGACACCCACAGCGGCAAGGAGGTGATGCGCATCCTCGCCGAGCTGCACGCGGCCGGGCACACGGTGATCATCGTCACCCACGACCCCAAGGTGGCGGCCAATGCCCAGCGTATCGTCGAGGTGTGCGACGGCGAGATCGTCAGCGACAAGGCCAACGACAGTGCCGGCCTGGAGCTGCCCGAAGAAGCGCCGCTCGAGCCCCGGCGCAGCGGCGCGCGGCGCCTGGTGGCGAGCCTGGGGTTGTTCAAGGAAGCGTTCAACATGGCCTGGGTCGCGCTGATTTCCCATCGCATGCGCACCTTGCTGACCATGCTCGGTATCGTCATCGGCATCACCTCGGTGGTGTCGATCTCGGCCATCGGCGAGGGCGCCAAACGTTATGTGCTCAAGGACATCCAGGCCATCGGCAGCAACACCATCGATATCTTTTCCGGCACCAGTTTCGGTGACAGCCGCGCCTCGGCCATCGAGACCCTGATGCCGTCAGATGTGGACGCGTTGAACCAGCTGTATTACGTCGACAGCGCCACCCCGGTGGTGGGGCGCAACCTGTTGCTGCGCTTTGGCAATATCGACGTGGACGCGCAGGTCAACGGCGTCAGCGACCGCTACTTCAAGGTCAAGGGCGTGAAGCTCGAAGCCGGTATCGCCTTCAGCGAAAGTGATGCACGGCGTCAGGCGCAGGTGGTGGTGATCGACCACAACACCCGGCATCGCCTGTTCGGGCCGACCGTTGACCCCCTGGGTCAGGTGATCCTGGTGGGCAACCTGCCGTGCACGGTGATCGGGGTGACGGCGGACAACAAGAACCTGTTCGCCGCCAGCAAGGTGCTGAACGTGTGGGTGCCGTATGAGACGGCGGCGGGGCGCCTGTTGGGGCAGCGCCACCTGGACAGCATCACCGTGCGCATCAAGGACGGCCAGCCGAGCAAGGTGGTGGAAGACAACGTCAATAAGCTCATGCTGCAACGCCACGGCACCAAGGATTTCTTCACCAACAACCTCGACAGCATCATGCAGACGGTGCAGAAAACCAGCCGTTCGCTGGCGCTGCTGTTGTCATTGATCGCGGTGATTTCGTTGTTGGTGGGTGGTATCGGCGTGATGAATATCATGCTGGTGTCGGTCACCGAACGCACCCGCGAGATTGGCATTCGCATGGCCGTAGGGGCACGGCAATCGGATATTCGCCAGCAGTTTCTGGTGGAGGCGGTGATGGTGTGCCTGATCGGCGGGATTATCGGTATCTCGCTGTCCTATGCCATCGGCTATTTGTTTTCGCTGTTTGTGAAGGAGTGGGAAATGGTGTTTTCCCTGGGCTCGATCATCACCGCATTTGCCTGCTCCACGCTGATCGGCATCGTGTTCGGCTTCGTGCCGGCGCGCAATGCGGCGCGGCTGGACCCGATCGAGGCATTGGCTCGAGATTGATGGAGATCAAATGTGGGAGGGGGCTTGCCCCCGATGGCAGTGTGTCAGTCAATGCATAAGCAAGCTGACCCACCGCTATCGGGGGCAAGCCCCCTCCCACATTTTGACCGATGTCAGCTCAGAGGTTGGTGGTACGAATGCCAGCGCGCAATGCGGCGCGGCTGGACCCCATCGAGGCGCTGGCTCGGGACTGATCCGTTCAGGCCGCCGGAGATCAAATGTGGGAGGGGGCTTGCCCCCGATGGCAGTGTGTCAGTCCATGCATAAGCAAGCTGACACACCGCTATCGGGAGCAAGCCCCCTCCCACCTTTTGACCGATGTCGGCTTAGAGAATGGTGCTGTCTTCGGTGGCATACATCCACCGCAACAACGAATGCCGTCCGCTGATGCCCAGTTTGATCGCCGCGCGCTTGAGGTAGCTCTCGATGGTGTTGACCTTCAGCGCCAACTGTTCGGCCAACTCCGGCGCGGTGCGCCCGGCCAGCAGGCCTACGCACACTTCCAGTTCACGGTTGGACAGGGTCAACCCCGATTGCACGAGGCGCTCCTGAATGCGCCGCCGCAAGGTCTCGATGCCCTGGTTCTGTGGTTCCTGCGGCGTATTGCCTGGGGGGCATGGCTGGATCGCGCTGATGTGGTTTTCCACCATGGGCAGCAGCAGCGTGGAGAAATCCTCCAGCATGCTGCGCTCTTGCGCCGAGAAGGTTTCGGACTGGTGCGAGCGGTACACCGACAGCACATACCGCACATCGTCCTTACGGCGGGTGAGGTGCAGCTGGGCGGCCGGTTGCTCTTCGCCCAGCGCCACTGCCGAGTCGGTATAGACCGGGCTGATCCTGCGGCGAGTGTGGCCAGCGGCACTCACTCGCAGTTGCGTGATATGGGTGGCGTCCACTGCCAGTTGGGTGAGGATCAGGTCATGCAGCATACGTGGGAAGTGGCGACTGCCGGTGCTGGCGATGACCTTGCCTATATGTGGGAACAGGTGTGAGTTCATCAATTCGTCCATGAGTTTCGAGTGCAGGTATTCGGTCTTATAGCGACGGGGATTAAGAGACTAGCCAATGCGAATAACCTGCAGTGATAGTGCTGCCCGCCGAGACGTATGCTAGTACAGCCTGACCAAAGGGTGGGGATTCAATCATTAAAAAAGCAGATTAAAAGCGCATAACGACCTTTGCGCCTGATTTCGTGGCCGGCACAAGGATGTCGCCTACAGCTTCAGTGGTCGATGCCCAAGCCAGTTTCCGCAGGCGGCTATCCAGGAGGGCGAAGCAACGGGCAGCTTGTCGAGCTGAGGGCGCTCAAGATGGAACTCCAGCCAGATAGGAGTGTGCGTATGAATACGGTTGCCTCTCGTCCCAGTGATGCGTTGCGGCTCATCGAAGCCTTCCGGCACCGAGATGATCGCGGCGGTGACATCCGCCATAACGGTTTGCCTTCCAAGTCTGCCGAAGACGCGGCCTTGCACCTCTGGCGAAAGAGCCCGGGGTGGCTGGACAAGAACGGCGATGGCCGCCATGACGTGACCTACGAATTTCGTACCCCGCCCGTTGACAAGGACGCAAGGCAGTTCAACAAAACCGGTTTCACCCACGTTCTTGAAAACCAGCGCCAACAGACGCGGGCCAGCCTGCAGAGCATTGCCGATGTTGCCAACCTCAGGTTTACCGAAGGGCCGAGAGCCGCAGGCAGCGAAGGCCACATCACCCTCGCCAATTTCGGTCAGAGAATCGATGACAAGGGTCTGCCCTACAACGATACGAGCTATGCCGTGCTGCCTTCGCCAGGCGTTGCCAGCAGCGGTGATGTCTGGTTTGCCGTCAACAAAGGCGACCGGTCGGTGGTTGACGCCGCATTGGGAAATGCGGGCCGCCATACCATCGTCCACGAACTGGGGCATGCCTTGGGGCTCGACCACTCCGGCGACTACGACAGGATACTCAAACAAGAGCAGGTGGGTTATCACGAGGACTCGCAGAGTCACAGCGCCATGAGTTATCGGGGCGAGCGTACCGGCTATATGAATCATGCAGGCATGCGCTCTTCGGCGCCGCAGCTTGACGATATCAGTGCCTATCAACGCAAGTACGGCGCCAACCACGACACCCGTAAAGACAACACCACCTACGGCTTCAATGCCAATGCGGACCGAGACTTCCTGAGCGTCAACACCGCCAAGGATAAAATGGTAGCGGCCATTTGGGACGGTGGCGGCAATGACACCCTGGACTTCTCCGGTTACACGCAGGTCCAGCGCATCAGCCTGCGGGAGGGGACCTTTTCTGACGTCGGCGGCCTCAAGGGGAATGTTTCGATTGCCTATGGCGTGACGATCGAAAATGCCATCGGCGGCTCCGGCAACGATTTGCTGGTGGGTAACGAGGTGGCCAACGAACTCAGAGGGGGAGAGGGCGATGATTGGTTATATGGAGCAGGGGGGGCCGACACGCTGTGGGGCGGCAAGGGCAAGGACCGGTTTGCCTATGGGCGCATCAGCGACTCGACCCAGGCCGCGCCCGACCGGATCATGGACTTTGTCAGCGGCGAAGACAGGGTCGATGTGTCGGGTGTCAGGGCTTCGCTGGGGGTTGCGCAACTGAGCTTCGTCGACGCATTTTCCGGCGCCATCGGTGAAGCCATCGTGACTTACAACCCCGTGCTGAAAATGAGTTCCCTGGAAATCAGCGCTACGCCGAGTGAGGCGAACTTCGTGCTTGTCGTAGAGGGCCATGTGCGGCGCAGTGATATCGTCAGTTAAGGCTTTTCAGACTTGCGCAACCCGATGGCGCAGCAGCGCTTCAAATACCCGCTGCGCCCGTGGCTCATCACTGTGAGCCACATTGAAGCGCATCAAGTCACGGTGAGCCGGGTCGTAGCCAAACAGCAAGCCGGGCGCCAGCACCATGCTGCGCTTCAGGGCTTGCTGGGCCAGCAGTTCGCCGTTGACCCCCGGCGGCAGGCGCGCCCAGATGAACATGCCGCCTTCGAAAGCCATCGGCAGTTCGCAGCCGCAGCGCTTGAGCCATTGCTCGACGCGCCCGCCGGCTTCCATCAGGCGCTGGACCATGCGCTTGCGGTGCTTGGCATAACTGCCTTCGCTGAGCATGCGGTACACGATCTGCTCGAACAGCTCCGAGGTCACGCCGCCGCTCATCAACTTCATGTTGGTCAGGTTGGCGGCCAGTTGTGGCGCGGCCACCACGTAGCTGACGCGGGTATTGGCGCTGAGGATCTTCGAGAATCCCGACAGGTAGGTGACCTGGTCCAGCCCGGCGACGGCGGCCAGGCGTGGCGGTGGGTTGGGGTGCAGGTCGCCGTAGAGGTCATCCTCGACGATATGGCAGTGGTACTGCTGGGTCAGTTGCAGCAGGCGAAACGCCTGGCTGGGGCTGAAGGAATGGCCCGTCGGGTTATGCAGCACGCTGGTGGTCAGGTACAGGCTGGGCCGGTGTTCGGCCAGCAGATGTTCGAGGGCGGTGAAGTCGAAGCCGTCGGGGCGGCGTTCGAGCGTCACCACCTTGACGCCATGCAGGGCCAGGTTGGCGTGGAAGTTGAAGTAGCACGGCGCGTCCAGCAGCACTGTGTCGCCGGGCCGTACCAGCAGACGCATGAGCATGTCCAGGCCCTGCACGGTG
>NZ_CVTX01000023.1:0-310 GCF_900005715.1 Pseudomonas sp. 34 E 7 | reverse complement strand
AAGGCCATGAACCCTTCGTGTGGGTGACCGAGCAGAACGTCGTTTCCTACGCCTACGACGCCGCCGGACGACTGGTGTCGGCGACCAATGCCGTCGGTGAACGCGAGGTTTATCGGTACGACGAAGAGCAAGTCATTCTTGAGCGGCAGTTGGCCGGTGGGGCAAGTTTCTTTTGGGCGTGGGAAAGGTCTGGTAAAGCCGCGCGCTGTGTCCGGCACTGGGCCAGTTTTTCACAGATGGACACGCGCTATGTATGGGGCGATGACGGCAGCGTCAACGTGCACAACGCCGATGGCAGCCAGGAAGTGTA
>NZ_CVTX01000045.1:0-1635 GCF_900005715.1 Pseudomonas sp. 34 E 7 | reverse complement strand
AGCGTGCCAGGCCCAAGGCGAGCGCGCCGAAGGTCTGCGCCATGGCGGTGCCGTCGATCACGCCCAGCACCGGCACGCCGAAATGCCGCGCCAGGTCGGCGCTGGAAGGGGTGCCGTCGAACAGGCCCATCACGCCCTCGATCAGGATCAGGTCGGCCTCCCCCGCCGCTTCCCACAACAGGCGACGACTTTCCTGCTCGCCGACCATCCACATGTCCAATTGATAGACCGGCGCGCCGCTGGCGCGTTCGTGAATCATCGGGTCAAGGAAGTCCGGTCCGCATTTGAATACGCGCACCTTGCGCCCCAGGTTGCGGTGCAGACGCGCCAACGCGGCGGTGACGGTGGTTTTGCCCTGGCCGGACGCCGGTGCGGCGATCAATACGGCCGGGCAATGACGGGGCTGATTCAAAGTTCGACGCCTTTCTGGGCCTTGATACCGGCCTGGAACGCGTGCTTGAGCATGCCCATGTCGGTGACGGTATCGGCCATTTCGATCAGTTCAGGCTTGGCGCCCCGGCCGGTCACCACCACGTGCTGCATCGGCGGACGGGCTTGCAGGTCGCCGAGTACCTGGTCCAGGTCGAGGTAGCCGTGCTTGAGGGCGATGTTCAACTCGTCCAGCACCACCAGGCCGATGGAGGGGTCAGTCAGCATCGCCCTGGACACCGCCCAGGCCGCTTCGGCGGCCGCGATATCGCGCTGGCGATCCTGGGTTTCCCAGGTAAAGCCTTCGCCCATCACATGGAAGCGCACTTGCTCGGGGAAACGGCGGAAGAACAGCTCTTCGCCGGTACTGTGACGCCCCTTGATGAACTGCACCACGCCGCACTGCATGCCATGGCCCATGGCCCGGGCCAGCATGCCGAAGGCCGAGCTGCTCTTGCCCTTGCCGTTGCCGGTCAGCACCAGCAGCAACCCGCACTCATTGGGCGAATTGGCGATGCGTTCATCGATCACGGCTTTTTTGCGCAGCATGCGCGCCAGGTGGCGTTCGTCGCGGTCGGGGGTATCGGTCATGGCAGCTCTCCGTTGGGGCTGGACAAAAACGGCGGGCAGGAAAAAAGAACACAGACAGCCAAGCATCGCCCACCGTGATGCTGTTGGATGCTTCAGGCCGGTCTCCGGGCTCATGAGTGGCGCTCAGTCTGTGTAAAAAGACCGTGCAGGCCGACGGCGCGCCTTCCCATATCGCCTGCGATACAGTGGCCAACAGCGCCGTCTTGACTCATTTACCGTTGCGGGGGCAGCGCCGGAATTGCGGCAGCACTGTGTACAAGTGCGCTCACTCACCGGCTTCCCTGTTTCACTCCGTCGACGCGCACGCCACAGAGCACCTGGAACAAGCCGCGAAGGTTAGTGGGTTGGGGGTGGAGCGTCAATTAAAGCTGGTCCTGTACTTGAACCATCAAGGTGATGTGCTTCTCTACCCTTACAGGTATTCAGGAGAACACCATGCATAAAACCAGACTCGCCTTACTGATCATGCTGGCCGGCACCCTCGCCGCCTGCGGAGAAAGCTCTACCCTGCAGGTGACCGATGGCACCGGGCCCTCGCCCAAGCTGCCGGAACCGAACAAGACGCTGATCCCCACCGTGAACATCGCGCCGGCTGTCGGCTGGCCCGACGGCGCC
>NZ_CVTX01000032.1:0-17668 GCF_900005715.1 Pseudomonas sp. 34 E 7 | reverse complement strand
GACGGGTGGCTGCACGGCCACCACCGACGAGCGCAGGTACCAGTTGTTTTCCGTGCCGGCGGTCACGCCGCCTTTGAACAGCCGATATTCATAGGCACCGGCAGACACTGAGCCCTTTAACGCAAAGGCATCTGCGCTGCTGGTCGTGCCGTTGAGGGCCTGGACCACCTCGATGCCACTGTTCTGAGTCAGCCCGCCTGCACCGCCCAGATTGGTGACGCCCAGTTGCGTGTGACCGCCGATAATTGCGTCGGACACCACCAGCTTGTCGGTCGCGGAGTTGTCATCACCGAGGGCGCTTTGCAGCCACAGCTGGCCGTTATTGCCCACATAGTTGCCATGCACCGTCAATGAACTGTTCGCGCTGTTGTCGGTGGTCATGTCAACAGTGCCGGCATTGTTCAGCGTCGCCAGTTGGCCCGCGGTGTAGGGGCGGATTGCGCCCTGGCTCACCGCCAGGGTACTGCTGCCATCGATGTTGAACGTACCGGTGTTGCTCGCACTGTCACCGAGGAAAAAGTCCCCGGCCAGAGCAAAGCGCGAGGCGTTGTTGAGGTTGACCGTCTCCCAGCCGATATAGCGGGTGGGCGTACTGGAAGTGCTGTTATCGAACGTCAATTGATCATTGCCCAGGCCGCCGTCAATCGACGGCGTGGCGGCCAAACGGCTTTCATCAAGAGTGCTGAGCAAGGCGGTGTCGTCACCATCGCCCATCAAGACTGAAGACTGGATTGCGCCGCCATTGCGCCAGATGAACGTGTCGTTGCCGAAACTGGCGCGGATTTCACCTTTGATCACGCCGCCGCTCACCGTAATGATGTCATCGCCGCCGCTGGTGCTGATATTGCCGCCGACGCTGCCTGTTCCCGAGATGTCGATCCTGTCCTTGCCGAACCCGGTGACCAGGTTGCCGAGGATCTCGCCGCCGGTCATCTCGTAGACGTTATCGTCCAGTTTCATGTCGACCCGGCCAATCGTGCCGCCGGTTTGTCGCGCCACGTCACCGTCGACGAATTCCCGTTCGATGACGCCGCCGGTCATCAGGAAGGTATCGAGGCCATCGCCCTGGGCCAGCGAAACAATCCGCCCGCCGTTCATGGCGAAGTCATCGATGCCGGCGCCTTGTTGCACGGCACCCAGGATACTGCCGGCATCAATCAGGATGCGATCGGCGCCCGCGCCGAACGTGACAGGGCCGTTGATGGTTCCCGTACCACCGGCGGGCAGCGTCAGGCGGTTGTTGCCCTGAAGATCGGTGAGCCCGGCGGTGCTGGTGCCGCTGTCGCAGACGAACGTATCGTCACCGGGACCGGGGCTGAAAGCGCACGCGGCATGCGCGGGCTGGGGCGTGAAGTACTGCAGTGAAAGGATGCCGACAGCAATAACGGCTCGGGTTGGGAAACCAGATGCCTTGGTCATGACGCGTCCTACGTATTGTTTTTAGTTACTGCTGTTCTTCGGTGTAGCACAGCTTCGCTGCATGGCAAGCTTTTTGGATAAAAGGTAAAGGCCGCGCAGGGCACGGCCGGTGGGGCTATCAGCCTAATTGGCGACGGTAGGGCAAGTCCGGCCCGGTGCGGGTGCAGGTCAGCGCCGCCGCGCGGATGGCAAAGCCGAGCATGGCGTCGATCTGTTCGCGGCTGAGCTGGAGCAGCCCTTCAACCGAGTCCAATTGCTGCTCGGTCAACCAGGCGATCAGCGCCGCCTGGAAGGTATCGCCGGCGCCCACCGTGTCGGCCATCACGATGTCGATAGCCGGTTGTGACCAGGTGCCGTGCCGGCGGCTGAACACACTGGCGCCGTCGCCGCCACGGGTGAGAAATATCAGCTGGCAGCGGTGTTGCAGCCAGCCTTGCAGCACGCTTTCGGGCGATTGCTCGGGGTAGAGCAGGTGCAGGTCCTCATCGCTGACCTTGATCAGGTCCGCATGCTTGACCAGCTCGGCGATACGGTCGCGCCACAGCTGGATGTCCGGTTGCGGGTTAAGGCGCACATTGGGGTCGAGGCTGATCAGGCGCTTGCCGCTTTCGCGCTGGACCAGGGCCAGCAGCGTGTCGCCGATGGGTTGCACCACCAGCGAGAACGAGCCGATATGCAGCCCGCGAATCTCATCGCCCAGTACCGGCAGATGCGCGACCTGCAGTTGCCGATCGGCGCAACCTTCGCCGCGAAAGCTGTATTGCGGCGAGCCATTGGCACCCACGGCAACCATCGCCAGCGTGGTTGGTGCGGCGAACTCCACGAGAAATTGCCGGCTCACGCCTTCATCCTCGAGCACCTGCACCAGGCGCCGGCCGAGGAAGTCGGTGGACACTCCGCCGAACAGTCCGGCCTCGATGCCCAGGCGGCGCAAGCCCACGGCCACGTTGAACGGCGACCCGCCGGCAATCGACTTGTAGTTGACCTTGGACGCAAGCCCGCTGGCATCCTCCTCGCTGAAAAAATCAAACAGTGCTTCACCGCACACCAGATACATAGTCGCTCGCTCTTAAAGGTTTGCCACAAGCTGTTGATAGCGCTCGTAGGCCTGTTGATAGGCCCTGACATTGGCCGGCACCGGCAGGGTGCGGCTGGCCGGGTCAAGGCTCACGCATTTGTCGCACAGGCTGGCCAGGGATTCGCCGGACTGGCACCACGCCGCCTGGATCGCCGCGCCCAGGGCTGCGGCCTCGCTTTGTTCGGTACACACCACTTCGGTGTTCATGATATCGGCAACCATCTGCCGCCACAGCGGGCTTTTCGAACCGCCGCCGATCAAGCGGATGCCCAGGCTTTGCAGGCCGGTCTGGCGCAGCAGGTCGAGGCCGTAACGCAAGCCGAAGGTGGTGCCTTCGACCACCGCACGGCACAGGTTGGCGCGGGTCAGGTTGGTCATGGTCAGGCCGTGCAGGCTGCCGGTGGCCTGGGGCAGGGCGGGCACCCGTTCGCCGTTGAGGAACGGCAGCATGCTCACCCCGTCCGCGCCGATGGGGGCCTGTTCGACCAGGGCGTTGAAGGCGTTCAAGTCCAGCTCGAACAGCTCGCGCACCACGCCGGTGGCGTTGGTCAGGTTCATGGTGCAGATCAACGGCAACCAGCCGCCGCTGGAGGAGCAGAAGGTGGCGACCGACGCCTGGGGACTGACGTTGGGCTGGTCGGCAAACGCGTAGACGGTGCCCGATGAGCCCAGGCTCATGGTGATCACGCCCGGTGCGATATTGCCGGTGCCGATGGCGCCCATCATGTTGTCACCGCCGCCGCTGGCGACAATCGCCTGGGGGTTGATGCCCAGGCGCTCGGCGATGCCCGGCAGGATCGTGCCCACCGCCTGGTCGGCGGCGATCAGCTCGGGCAGCGCCGCTTGCAGGCGCCCGCTGGGGTCGATGTGCTGCAGCAGCGCCACGTCCCATTCACGGCGGCGCACGTCGAAATAGCCGGTGCCTGAAGCATCGCCGTATTCGGCGACGGCGCGGCCGGTGAGCCAGTAGTTGAGGTAGTCATGGGGCAACAGGATATGGGCGATGCGCGCAAACAGGTCCGGATGCCGTTCGCGGGTCCACAGCAGTTTGGACACGGTGTAGCCCGGCGCAATGACCACGCCCAGGCGCTCCAGCGAGCCGCTTTCGCCGCCCAGGTGCTGCAACAGGCGCTCGTTTTCGGCGGCGGTCTCGGTGTCGCACCACAGCTTGGCCGGGCGCAGCACCCGGCCCTGGGCGTCGAGCAGAACCAGGCCATGTTGCTGGCCGGACACGCCGATGCCGAGGATGTCCTGGCCGTCCACCCCGGCCTGTTGCAAGGCGCGGTGAGTGGCTTCGGTGAAGGCGTCCAGCCATTCCTGGGTGTGTTGCTCACGCCGGCCGTTGGCGCCGCTGAGCAGGGTGTGCGCGGCGGCGCCCAGGCCCAGTACCTTGCCGCTGGATGCATCGAGGACGATGGCCTTGGTGCCCTGGGTGCCGCAGTCGATGCCGAGGAACAGGTTTTGCTGGGTCATGATGGAGTGCTCAGCAGTTTTATTGTTGGAGTTGCCAATGCGGTCAATGTGGGAGGGGGCTTGCCCCCGATAGCAGTGGGTCAGTGAAAGATTTATTAACTGACACACCCTCATCGGGGGCAAGCCCCCTCCCACAGTTTTAAGCCGGTTTCTTCAGTAACCGCTTCAGGGTTTCAGTGACGCCGTGATCGCGCAAACTTGCATAACACCGCTCGAACGCTGCCACAAACGCGGGCGAGTTGGGAATAGCCTTGCCGAAAATCTCTTCAACCCCCAGCAAGCGCTTGCTGATCAAGCTGTCATCGCTGACCAGTTGCTGGCAGAACTGCGCGCGCGGGTCAGGGATGGTGTAGCTCACGCCATTCTCATCGACACCCTTGAGATACAACGCCCACGCAGCGACCACCAGCGCAGCCCGTTCTGTCTCACGGTCGCCCGCAATCAGGCGATTGATCGTTGGCACCGTGAACTTTGGAAACTTCGAGGAGCCATCCGAACACACGCGCTCCAACTGGTCGGCAATCGCCTGGTTGGAAAACCGCTCGACCAGGGTCTGTTTGTACTCGGTCAGGTTGATGCCCGGCACCGGCGCCAGGTTCGGCGTGACGTCCAGGTCCATGTAGGCGCGCATGTAGGCGACAAACAGCGGGTCGTTCATGGTTTCGTGAACGAACCGGTAGCCCTTGATAAACCCCAGGTACGTCAGGGCCAGGTGGCTGCCGTTGAGCAGGCCGATCTTCATTTCCTCGTAAGGCGTTACGTCATCGGTGAACTGCACGCCGACCTTTTCCCAGGCCGGGCGCCCGCTGACGAATTTGTCTTCCAGCACCCATTGCACAAAAGGCTCGCACACCACCGGCCACGCATCGTCAACGCCGTGCTCATCATGCAATTGCAGGCGGTGGGCGGTGCTGGTCATCGGCGTGATGCGGTCGACCATGGCATTCGGGAAGCTCACATTGGCCTGGATCCAGTCATGCAGCTCGGCATTGTGCAGCGCGGCGAACGCCAGCAGCGCCTTGCGCGTCACAGCGCCGTTGTGCGGCAGGTTATCGCAGGACATTACCGTGAACGCCGGAGTGCCGGCGGCGCGGCGCCGGGTCAGGGCGGCGCAGAGAAAACCGAACACGGTCTTCGGTGCGTTCGGGTGCGCCAGGTCATGCTGGATCTGGGGCAGGTGGGCCATGAACTCGCCGTTGCTGTCGTCGATGCAGTAGCCGCCTTCGGTGATGGTCAGCGACACGATACGGATGGCCGGCTCGGCCAGTTTATCGATCAGCGCCTGGGCGCCGTCTTCGGCCAGCAGCATGTCGCTGATCGCGCCGATCACGCGCACTTCGGTGTCGTCGGTATCGCCCAGCTCATACAGGGTGAACAGATAGTCCTGGCCGGCGAGGTCGTCGCGGGCCTTGCGGTCTTCGGCCCGCAGGCCCACGCCGCAGATGCTCCAGTCCAGGCCTTCACCGGTGTTCATCAGGGCATCGGTGTAAAACGCCTGGTGCGCCCGATGGAAACCGCCGACGCCGATATGCGCGATGCCTTGCGATGTGCTGGCGATGGCATAGGTGGGCCGTTGTACTTCGGGTGCCAACTGGGTGAGGGTGTGTTTGTTCAGCTTCATGGCGTAATACTCGCGAAATCAGGCGGCGGCGCGCAGGGGGCGGGTGACGGCCACGCCATCGGTGTCGAACAGATGGCAGTGCGCCGGGTCCAGGTGCAGGTGCAGCGTCTCGCCGTACTGGCTGGCCATGTCGCCACGGATGCGCATGGTCAGCGGCTCGCCGTTGGCGGTGATGACGTGGCAGAAGGTGTCGCTGCCCAGGCGCTCGCCGACGTCGGCGGTGACGGTCAGGGTGGTCTGGCCCGGCGCGGCGATTTCCAGGTGCTCGGGGCGAATGCCCAGGGTCACCGCGCTGCCCACGCTCAAGCTGGCGCCGCTGAGCGGCAGACTGATCAGGGTGCCGGCGTCGAGCTGCACGTCACATCCCTGGCCTTCGACACGGGTGACCTTGCCCTTGAGGAAACCCATCTTCGGCGTGCCGAGAAAACCCGCCACGAACAGATTGGCCGGCTGGTGGTACAGCTCCAGCGGCGAGCCGACCTGTTCGATGCGGCCGCTGTTGAGCACCACGACTTTGTCGGCCAGGGTCATGGCTTCGACCTGGTCGTGGGTCACGTAGATCATGGTCGCCTGCAGCTCTTTATGCAGGCGCGCCAGTTCCAGGCGCATCTGCACGCGCAGGGCGGCGTCGAGGTTGGACAGCGGTTCGTCGAACAGGAAAATCTTCGGGTTGCGCACAATCGCCCGGCCAATCGCCACGCGCTGGCGCTGGCCGCCGGAGAGCTGCTTGGGCTTGCGCTCCAGCAGCGGGCCCAGTTCCAGGATGCGCGCCGCTTCATTGACTTTGCTCTCGACGATTTTCTTGTCGACGCCGGCCAGGTCCAGGGCGAACGACATGTTCTTGCGCACACTCATGTGCGGGTACAGCGCGTAGGTCTGGAACACCATCGCCAGGTCGCGCTTGGCCGGGGTCACTTCGGTGATGTCGCGGCCATCCAGTTCGATGCTGCCCTCGGTCACTTCTTCCAGGCCGGCGATCAGCCGCAGCAACGTGGATTTGCCGCAGCCCGACGGGCCGACGAACACCACGAATTCCTTGTCGTTCACTTCCAGGTCGATGCCCTTGATGATGGAAAAACCTTCGAAGCCTTTTTGCAGATTCTTGATTTTCAGGTTGGCCATGATGGGCCCTCCGCTTGGAATTATTATTTGACGGCGCCAAAGGACAAACCGCGCACCAACTGCTTCTGGCTGATCCAGCCAAAGATCAGGATGGGCGCGCAGGCCAGGGTCGACACGGCGGACAATTTGGCCCAGAACAAGCCTTCGGGGCTGGAGTAGGAGGCGATCAGCGCAGTCAGCGGCGCGGCGCTGGAGGACGTCAGGTTCAGCGACCAGAAGGCCTCGTTCCAGCACAGGATCAGCGACAGCAACACGGTCGACGCCAGACCGCCCTTGGCGATCGGCAGCAGCACGCGGACCATTTCCTGCCACAGGGTGGCGCCGTCCAGGCGGGCGGCTTCGAGGATGTCCTTGGGGATGTCCTTGAAGTAGGTGTACACCATCCACACCACGATCGGCAGGTTGATCAGGGTGTAGATGATGATCAGCGCAATGCGCGTGTCGAGCAGGCCAAAGCTCTTGGCCAGCAGGTAGATCGGCATCAGCACGCCCACCGGTGGCAGCATCTTGGTGGACAGCATCCACAGCAGCGTGCCCTTGGTGCGCTGGGTTTCATAGAACGCCATGGAGTAGGCGGCCGGCACCGAGATCAGCAGGCACAAGGCGGTGGCGCTGAAGGAAATCAGCACCGAATTCCACGCGTAGGCAAAATAGTTGCTGCGCTCGTTGATGTGCAGGTAGTTCTCCAGCGTCGGCGTGAAGATGAACTGCGGCGGCGTGGCGAACGCGTCGATTTCGGTCTTGAAGCTGGTCAGCACCATCCAGAAGATCGGGAAGAAGATCAGGATCGCGATGGCCCAGGCCAGGGTGCCGAGCAACAGGCTTTGCAGGCGGCGGGATTGTTGAAGCGTCATGGCGCGGCCCTCAAGGCTTGTCAGTCAGGTTTTTGCCGATCATCCGCACCAGGATGATCGCCGCGATATTGGCGATGACCACGGCAATCAAGCCGCCGGCCGAGGCCATGCCCACGTCGAACTGCACCAGCGCCTGGTTGTAGATCAGGTAGGCGAGGTTGGTCGAGGCGTAGCCCGGACCACCGTTGGTGGTGGTGAAGATTTCGGCGAACACCGAGAGCAGGAAAATGGTTTCGATCATCACTACCACGGCAATCGGACGGGCCAGGTGGGGCAGGGTCAGGTGCCAGAAGATCGCAATGGCGCCGGCCCCGTCCAGGCGTGCGGCTTCCTTCTGTTCCTGGTCCAGAGACTGCATGGCGGTCATCAGCAACAGGATCGCGAAGGGCAGCCACTGCCACGACACAATGATGATGATCGACAGCAACGGGTAGTGCGCCAGCCAATCCACGGGCTCGGCGCCGAAGAACTTCCACACGGCGGCGAGAATCCCCGACACCGGGTGGAAAATCAGGTTCTTCCAGATCAACGCACCGACGGTGGGCATGATGAAGAACGGCGAAATCAGCATCACCCGCACGATGCCACGCCCGAGGAATTCACTGGCCTCCAGCAGCGCACTGATCAATACGCCGAACACCACGCTGATCAGCAACACACTGCCCACCAGCAACAGGGTATTGGTGGCGCCGGGCAGAAAGCCCGAGTCGGTGACGAAGTAGGTGAAGTTTTCCAGCCCCACGAACTGGTTTTCGCCGGGGTAGAGCAGGTTGTAGCGGATCAGCGAAAAGTACAGGGTCATGCCCAGCGGCACGATCATCCACAGCAGCAACAGGGCCACCGAGGGGCTGACGAGGAACCAGCCGGGGTTGGCCAGGCGGTTTTTGGGCGTTGTATTCATGGTGATCAGGACCAGATAGAGACAGGTGCGCAAAAGCCCTGTAGGAGCGAGCTTGCTCGCGAAAAAGGTACATCCGACACCGCGATGCGCTTGGAATACCTTCGCGAGCAAGCTCGCTCCTACAGGTTATGGGGGTTATTTGGGGTAACCGGCCCGCTTCATTTCCCGCTCGGTGGTGGTCTGCGCGGCGGTCAACGCGGCATCCACGGTCTGCTGACCGGTCAATGCACCGGAGAAGAACTTGCCGACCTGGGTACCAATCGCCTGGAACTCGGGAATGGTCACCAACTGGATACCGATATACGGCACCGGCTTCTCGGTGGGCTTGGTCGGGTCCGCCACTTTCAGCGATTCCAGGGTCACCTTGGCGAACGGCGCGGCCTTCATGTACTCGTCGCTGTAGGTAGACTTGCGCGTGCCTGGCGGGACGTTGGCGACGCCGTCGGTCTTGGCGACCAATGCGCCATATTCTTTAGAGGTGGCCCAACTGGTGAACACCTTGGCGGCGTCCTTGGCCTTGGAACTGGTGGGGATCGCCAGGCTCCAGGAGTACAGCCACGAAGTGCCCTTGTCGGTCTTCTCGTGCGGGGCGAAGGTAAAGCCGACGTGCTCGGCCACCTTGCTCTGGGTTTTGTCGGTGACAAACGAGCCGGCCACGCTGGCGTCCACCCAGATCGCGCACTTGCCGCTGTTGAACAGCGCCAGGTTCTCGTTGAAGCCGTTACTGGAGGCACCCGGCGGGCCGGATTTCTTCATGTTGTCGACGTAGAAATTCAGCGCGTCCTTCCACTCGGGGCCGTTGAATTCGGGCTGCCATTTCTCATCGAACCAGCGCGCGCCGAAGCCGTTGGCCAGGGTGGTGATCAGCGCCATGTTCTCGCCCCAACCGGCTTTGCCGCGCAGGCACAGGCCGTATTGCTCTTTGGATTTGTCGGTGAGTTTGGCCGCGAATTCGCCGATCTGGGTCCAGGTCGGGTGCTCGGGCATGCTCAGCCCGGCGTCCTTGAACAGGTCGGTGCGGTAATAGGTGATGGAGCTTTCAGCGTAGAACGGCAGGGCGTACAGCGAGCCCTTGACGGACAGGCCGTCACGTACTGAAGGGAATACGTCGTCAAGGTCGTAGGACGCCGGCAGGTCCTTCATGGGTTCCAACCAACCCTTGGCGCCCCACAGTGCGGCTTCGTACATGCCGATGGTCAACACATCGAACTGCCCGCCCTGGGTGGCGATGTCGGTGGTCAGGCGTTGGCGTAGCACGTTTTCTTCAAGCACCACCCAGTTCAGCTTGATCTCCGGATGCTCGGCCTCGAAGGTTTTCGAGAGCTTCTGCATGCGGATCATGTCGCTGTTGTTGACGGTGGCAATGGTCAGGGTTTGCGCGCCAAGGCTGACGGCGCTGAGGGTCATGCAAGAAAAGGCTATGAGAGCTTTTGCTGTGAACTTCATCGCGCACTCCATTTCCGCGCCCAGAGGGCTACAGAAGGACGGTTATTGTTGTTGTGTCTTCCCACAGGGAGTCAGGAAGAGTGTGCGTTGATTACAGCCCGCAAACGCCGCGATGACAAATCCTTGGGAGCACTGGGACTGATACTTTTTTGCACTGCACGGGTACAGCGGTAGCGCAGCGTCATGACGCGGTCACCTGTTAATTCTGACAGTAGACGCAGAAAAACAACGGGGAGTTAATGGCCAGGCATACACCCACCTGGAGATGTTCATGAACCTTTTCCGTGTAAACCTCAAAACCAATAAAGCGCTATTAGGCCTGATGATTGCGGGTTTTCTCAGTGCGTGCAGCACCGGATCGGCGTTGGATTCACGAGACCCGCCATGTACCAAAGCGGGCTATTTTAAAAGCACCAATGTGGTAGGTGGATTCCATCGGTGTGTCTATAACACCAGCATTCAACGGTGGATTCAATATCCCTATAACTGCCCGACCGGGTTGGAGTTCGATGAGTCCAAGCAAGCCTGTGTGAGACCCTGACGGGACTGCCTGTCCTGACACTTTCACGCCACACCAAGGCATTGAAAAGGGATCGGTACCCAGGTACCGATCCCTTTTTTACATCTACATCACGGTCGGATACGGCATCTGTGTGATACAGATATCATCGATGTCATACACCCCACCGGTGGTTGGGTTTCTGACCGAAACCGAGGCCTCGAACGGTTTACCGGGCAAATAACCGAGTGCCACATTGACGCTGAGCCAAGTATTGATCTGCGGCACGTTTTGCGTCCACTTCAAGGTGCCCAGGTGAATCTCGACAAAGGTCGGCGCTCCAATCGCGGCAAACTTGTTGATCCTGTAGCGGAAGCTGACGCGGTAGTAGCCCGCGGCGGCAGGCGTAAGCACTTTGTACAGACTGACGCCACTGCCGGTACCCGGTGTTGACTGCCAGAAATAGTTGCCATTCGATTCGCGGCGAATGCCCGCATCCGGCCATTCACTGAGCCAGTAGTTCATGTAATTGTCATTGAACGTCGTGCACTCCTTGATCATCACGCTTTGCAGCGTGTAACGGGTGGGTGGAAATTCAATCGCCTGCAATTCATCCCTTACACCATTGAGCGCCGCTTTGAATTGCAGGGTCAGTTGGCTGCGATTGCCAAGGTCTCGCAGGTAATTGCTCAATACGGTTTCCAGGTGATAACCCTGGCTGATCCAGGCCGCGTCGACCTCGGCCCTGTCGGAACCATTCATCAGGGTCAGGTTATGCGGCGTACCGTCGGCTCTGACACCGTACAAATACAGCCATACGGGCAGACCCGGGCGCATAAATGCAAAGGTCGTCACCCTGGCAGTGGCGTTGCCGGGCAGGGCATCCACATCGATCACGCCGTTGGCGGAGGCTTGGTCGATACGAATCACGGTTTTTTTCAGTTCGGTCAGCGGCAGGCTTTCAAGACTGACCGTGAGCGGTACCGAAGGCCGGGTTTCCCCGCCTCGTGTCACCGTATACCTGATCGTGAACTGCGTGGACGTGTTGCCGATATTCGCGGCGATCACTGATGCGGGCACGTCGACGATGACGGTGCCATCGGTTTCGCCGTACTTCGGCCCGATCACGGTTGAGCCGGCAGCGGTACTGCCCAGGACTTCCACGAAGAGGATGTCGCTGCTATACATCGGGCCGTAGGACACCTGCACATGCGCCCCATACTGGGCATTCAAGGGGGCCAGGGTGACCCGTGTGCCGGAGCCGGTTGCCTCGATCAGGCTCGGCACCGGGAACTGCGTGGGCAAGGCCTGAATGGTATAGCGCCGCTCCTTGAACCACACCGCATTAGACAGTTCGGCGCTGCGGTCGAACGTTACCCCGAAGCGCATGCTCAGTGGGGAGCCGTCCTTGAGCTTGCGCAATTCAGCGACCGGCGCCGGTGGACGAATACCGTTCAATTCGCCGTCCTGTGTCACCAGGTCAGCGGTGTAAAAGCTGTGGTAGAAGGGATAGCCGTCAGCGTAGGTGCCGGACATCTCGAACCACATGCGCTGGAACCGATGACTGAAGTGCCAGTGGTCTTCAATCGCGCGTTCAGTGCCGTTCAATGTGGCGAGATTCAGCACGCCATCACGAGAATGGCCTTCTATGTAGGGTTCTGTCAGTGGCGGTGGCAACAATTCCAGGGCCAGTACTGGCGAAGGGGTCTCATGCTCGCCTCGCATGACGAAGTACTGCACCTCAATGAAGTGTCCCTGGGCCTGGATATTGGCGCCCACCACCTCCGGGTCGATATGAAAGTGCAGGACTTTCGAAGAGCTGCCGTATTGGGTCTCGCAATAAGTACCGATGCCCGCAATGCCGGTCCAGCAACAGCGAACCTGGTGGGAAGGCAGCATCTGCGGGTACTCGACGACAACAGTCGCGCCGTTTAACGCGGCCACTGCCGCCAACTGGTCGGGATAGCGCGTGGCCTGCGAGACCTCGGGACGCAGGAGGGTCAGCGCCTGGCCCACAGTAATGGTCCGGCGCTCCGAATAACGGCGTCGGCTGCCGTCCTTGGGTACCAAGGTGTAGCTCAGGCGGATCTCGTTATTGTCATTGGCAATGACGAACGCTTCGTCCACCAGGACCACCACCGGTTTGCCGGCCGTATCGGAAAAGAGCTCGACTTCCCCTCCAGTGGTTCCGCTGGCGTTGGCGCCCAGCCATGTCCAGAGGAACTTGTCCCCAGGGACCGTGCGTATGTAGGGCAGCGTCAGCTTGAGCTGACCTCCGATCACGCTGGCAGGGTCCAGGTTGTCGAACACGTCGACATACTGCAATAGCGGCGCAGGCAACTCAGCGACGACCGATCCGAATATGACTTCCAATACTTCGGACTTGCGCACCGTTTGTACGCCTGGGCCGAGGGTACGCATCGTGTGGTCGTTGACGAGGTAGTAGACCTTGACCGGTCCCACGCCAATGAAGGGCGCAAAATCCTCCTGCAGTACGATGCGAAAGCGGTCAGGTGGCGGTGGTGCACCTGCGTTCACGGTTTCTTCGTAGTCAATCAGTCCACCACCAGGTCGCGGTGCTTCCATGCGAAAGGTCACACTGTTGTTGGGTGAGTAAGGGCTATACACCGGGAAAATGGCTTTGATGAAAGGGTGTTCCGGGTCAATCAGGCCGCCCTCGTCTTGCTCGATTCGCATTGGGGGCATCATTTTTTTCGTGCCGAACACGCGAATACCCAAGCCTCGAGAAGCGCGCAGGAAGGCGCCACTGGCCGTCGTCAGGGTATATTCGATGCGCAATTGTCCATCGATCACGTCTTCGAGGTACTTGTTGTCCAATACGATGGAGGACGAGAGGCCGATACGCGCAGCAAATGCCGGCAGCGTCACGACGTTGGATGAGCAATCGGGGTAGAACTGGGTCAGTTTGACGTGGATCAGCGCGCCTGTTGGTGTAGGTGTGGACGGACCACCAGGGTAGAGCGCGGGTAGCGTACGCGGAACGACCATTTCCGCGCTAAACACCTCGTCTCCCTGGGTGTCGAAATTCAGCTCGTCGACTGACTCACCGCCCACCACGAAGTGCGGCTGATCAAGCAAGCCGGGTTCAAGGTCGGCCTCCAGCTTGATCACCTTCGACCACTGGGGGTCTTCCCCGGAATAGTTGAGTACGCGGTCAAATACCCGGAAGAGAATGGACACTGCGCCGCTGCCCCCTGAAATAATGGTTTCTTCGGGTACATGCACGATGATGGGCTTAATACCATCAACGTGTTGCTGATCGATTTTTTGAAAAACAGCGATACCGTTCCACCACACTTCAATGGTGTCGCCTACCGTGCAGAACGGATAAAAGTCACAGGTCAAGTCCACACCCGCCTGGGCACGCACGGGGTCTAACGTCGTGTCCTTGAGATCATCAGGCAGGTGTATCACCAGGTTCGAGTGGAACCATGGGTAGATGCTGCGTCCCCCTGGCCGCGTGGTTTTGGTGAACCACGTCTGAGGTGGGGATGTGCTGGGCGTGGCGCTGGCCACTCTGGTCACTTCACCGAAGCAGGGATAAATCGTGCCTTCGGGCACCAGCGATGCGGGAATGACCAACTGCACACGGTCCTTGTACACATCTTCCGGGTAGACCTCGCCTGCAGCCAAGGCGTAGCTGGTGCTGCCGGCGAAAAATTTATAGGTGTCACCGACATTGAAGTTAAACCATCTTTCAAACGTCACGATCAGCCACGGATCGATTTGTCGAATGCCCAACCCCACGTCAGCATCCAGATTCGGCTGCAGCGCGCCGTTGACATAAGGCGGGTCAAGGTCGACGGCGGAGGGCGATGCGGGCTCGTGGGGCGGGGATTGATACCGGGGAATGGGCAGGTTGGAGGACGTTATTTCTTTCATAGTGAGCGCTCCTTGTACAGTGATGAAACCGGGCAAGGAAATCACACACCCCTGGCAGCAGAGCGGATAGCTGTCAAAGTTGACAGAAGCGACGAGTGGTTGAATCAGCGCTCAGGCCTGATTTTGCTCGGTCAACCGTTGCACCGCCAGGCGCCGATAATGCGAAGGCGTCATGCCCTTGAGCTGCTGAAAGCGCCGATTGAAGTTGGAAATGTTATTGAAGCCCGACTCAAAGCACACATCCGTCACGGCCTTGTCGCCATCGGCCAGCAACTCGCAGGACTTGCTGATGCGCAGCCGGTTGACGAATTCAATGAACGTCCTTCCGGTGGCCTGCTTGAACACCCGGGAAAAATACGTCGGCTTCATCCCCAGGTACTCCGCCACTTCTTCCAGCGGCAACTCCCGGGCGTAGTGGGCAAAGATGTAGTCCACCGCGCGGTTGGTGCGGTCGATGCTGTGTTCGTCGGCTTGCTGTGGGGTGGTCACGCCGGACAGCAGTTGGTAGTCCTCACAGGCGCTCAACACTTCCAGCAGGATAAAAAAGTGCCCCAGGCGCGCCATGCCGTGGGCGTCCTCGATCTGCTGCATCAGGGTCATGGCCTGGGCGATAGTCTTTTTGCAGCGGAATTCGATGCCGTAATGGGCGCGCTCGAGCAACGGCGCCAGGCTCTTGAGTTCGGCGAAGATGTGGCTGCCGTGTTCGAACAGCTCATCGGTGAAGTTCACCAGCATGTCGCGCTTGGGCACTACCTCGTCTTCCTCCACCTGGCTGATCCAGTTGTGGGGCAGGTTGGGGCCGGTCAGAAACAGGCTTTCCGGGTAGAAGTTGCCGATGTAGTCACCGATAAACACCTTGCCCGAGCTGGCGACGATCAGGTGCAGTTCGTATTCCTTATGGAAGTGCCAGCGCACCAGCGGGCAGGGGAAGCCGTGCTGGCGATAGATGATGGACAGACCGTTGTGATCGTCCATCAGCTCGTAGGAAGGGTCGGTGATGCGCGTTGCTCGGGTCATGTTGCCGTCGCTTTATTGTGGTCGCTGCGTAGGATAATGCCCCGTCGCGCGCGACCTCGCCAGTGACAGCATTACAGGGTGCGGTTTTTTGCCTCGATCCACTGGGACATGTACTGGGTACTTTTATGCGCATGATGGCGCAGCATGCTGCCGGTGAAGTTGTCCCGGCGATGGGCGGCGAGGTGGTGGCGGCAGTGTTCCAGGCAGGCCACCAGCGCAGGCCCGTGGACCGATTGGTCGTAGCGCTGGGCAAGCAGTTGACGACCGTTTTCCTGGGCCTGGGTCCAGCGCTCGCGGTCCTGGTAGAGGGCCACGGCAGCGGCGGCCAGGGCCGGGGCGTCGTGAGCGATTACGCCGGGCCAGGGATGATCATCGCCCATGGCCTCGGCGCCGATAGGGGTGGTGACATTGGGCGTGCCGCACAGCATCGCATCGATCAACTTGCCCTTGATGCCCGCGCCAAAGCGCAGCGGTGCCAGGCAAATACGCGCGGCGCTCATCACTTGCAGCGCGTCCTCGGCCCAGTTCATCACATGAAAACCCTGGGCCGGGTTGTGCAGGGCGGTCGCCTTGGGCGGGGTGTACGCGCCGTAGATATGCAACTGCGCGCCCGGCAATTGCTGGCGGATCAGCGGCCACAGGCTGTTCTTCATCCATAGCACCGCGTCCCAGTTGGGCGCGTGGCGGAAGTTGCCGATGCTGAGAAAGTGCGCACGCTCTTCAAACGGCGCAAACGCGGCCTTGGGCGTCTGCAGCATCAACGGGCACCAGTGGAGCAGGGCGGCCGGCACCTTGAACTGTTCGGTGAGCAGACGGACTTCCACGTCGGAGATCATCAGGCTGATGTCACAGCGGTAAATCGCGGCGATTTCGCGCTTGGCCAGGTCGGTGTCGGCCATGCGTTGGAACTCGTCCTCCAGCGCCGGCGCGAACAGGGCGCTGAGGTCGTCGCTGTCGGGGTTGGCCTTTACGTGCTCCTTGAAACGCTGGTGGCGGGCGTCGCGCAGGCTCTGCAGGTCGGAGGTCTCCAGCACGCGCAGGGCGTCGGGGCAGCACTTTTCGACGCGCCAGCCGAATTGCTCTTCCATCATGAAACGGTCGAACAGCACGATATCCGGGGCCAGTTCGCGGACAAAATCATCGAAGCTGCTGTTATTCAGTTCAATGGCGCATTCAGCGATGCCGAGTGCGGGCAAGTCGGCCTTGTGTTCGCCGATGGCCGCCGGGCTGCTGAAGGTAATGTCCCAACCTTGTGTAAGAAAATTCTCAAGGATTTGCATCATATGCCCGCCCGCAGCCGAGGAGCGCGGCTCCGGCCAGACGTAACCAATGACCAGGACTTTGGTGGCGGGCTGATTCATCAACAGCGGTTTCCTTGAGGGACAGGCGAAAAGCGCGCAATTAAACCACAACCCGGCGGCATGACAATTTGTGTCTGGCGGTAGGTAGCGTCGGCACTTTGTGGTTAACTTCGGCCTCTCGAATTCGTTTAACCAAAACCCAGCATAAGGATTCCGTTCATGGCTCAAGTCACCCTTAAAGGCAACCCGGTCCAGGTTGAAGGCGAATTGCCACAAGTCGGCACCCAGGCGCCCGAGTTCACCCTGACCGCCGGCGACCTGTCGGACGCGACCCTGGCGAGCTTCGCCGGCAAGCGCAAAGTGTTGAACATCTTCCCAAGCGTCGACACCCCGACCTGCGCGACCTCGGTGCGCAAGTTCAATGCCCAGGCCAACGACCTGAACAATACCGTGGTGTTGTGCATTTCCTCGGATCTGCCGTTTGCCCAGGCACGTTTCTGCGGCTCCGAAGGCCTGGACAACGTCAAGAGCCTGTCGGACTTCCGCAGCGCCGCGTTCTCCCAGGATTACGGCGTAGACATCGTTGAAGGCCCGCTGCGCAGCCTCACTGCTCGCGCCGTTGTGGTGCTGGATGAGAACGACAAGGTGCTGCACAGCGAACTGGTTGCCGAAATCGGCCAGGAGCCAAACTACGAAGCAGCCCTGGCTGTTTTGAAGTAACTGTTTCTGCGCATGACTGTCGTAAGGCAGTCACACGTATGATGCAAGCTTGCGGCCTGGCCTAGTCCAGGCCGTTTTTATTTGGGTGTCAGCAGCTTAGCGAAACAGCCCGCAGACCAGGACCCGAATTTTAAAAGTTGTAAGCCCAAGGTAAATAGCCGGTAAAGGCGCTTTTCTAAATGCGCTCCAGTGCTTATCTTTCAGCCTCCCAAAGAAGAAGCTCTCGCGCCCAATGGTTGATCACTCCATGCAATCCTCCCCCCGCAACCCCCGTCGCTGGCTGTTCGGCCTGCTTGTGCTGCTGGTTATCGCCG
>NZ_CVTX01000130.1:0-87206 GCF_900005715.1 Pseudomonas sp. 34 E 7 | reverse complement strand
GAGGTGCCGAGTGGTGGGGCAAGAGCGTTTTGCTTACTTTTGCGCTTTTCAAAAGTGAGCCGCTGTAAAAGCGGAACCCTAAGTGGCCGTGACCTAAATAACGGATATGTACTCGGTCTGATCCAAGATACTGGCCAGCCCTGAGGCCGCCATCGGGGGCAAGCCCCCTCCCACATTTGGGCCTCGGACATGACAAATCGGCCTACAGCGGCGGTGTCCGCGGCGGAATTACCCGTTTGTTACCAGTGGCCTCAAACGCCGCCGCAAAGCGCAACAGCGCCGAATCATCATAGGCCCGCCCGGCAAACGTCAGCCCGACCGGCATGCCAATGTCCGCCATCACCCCCATCGGGACGGTGACCGTAGGCACGCCGAGATGGCGAATGGCAAGGTTGCCATTGGCCACCCACACGCCATTGCTCCAGGCGATATCGGCAGACGCTTCGTTGACATCCGCATCAGCGGGCCCAACATCAGCCACAGTCGGGAACAGCACCGCGTCGAGGCGCAGGGTGTCCATCCAGTCTTCCAGGTCCAGGCGACGGGTTTGCTCAAGACCGCGCAAGCCGTCAGGCAATGTGTCGATCTCGTTCCACGGCGTGATACCGCGCTGGGCCATGCGCACGTATTCGTCCATGCCGGCGGCCAGGTCGTCTTCGCGGTTGGGCAGGGTGCCGGGGTCGTGGGGGAAGATTTTCGGGCCATCGACATCCGCCAGGCGGTTCAAGGCCGGGTCGCCGTTGGCGCGCAGGAAGTCATCAAAGGCCCAGGCCGATAGTTCCCACAACTCATCGTGCAGAAACTGCCGGGGCACCAAGCCACGGGTGAACACCGTAGGCGCGCCGGGGCGGTCGCCTTCGCAATTGGACACCAAAGGGAAATCCACCTCGATGACTTCCGCGCCGGCGGCTTCCAGAGCCTGGCGCGCGGCCTGCCACAGCTCGATCACCGAGGCGCGGGTGTGGATTTTCTGCCCGGTCGGCCCGCCGATCCCCGGTTTTTCGCTGGTGCCGGCCTCGGGGTCGGCGTTGATGTACATGCGCGGCACACCGAAGCGTTTGCCGGCGAGGGCCGCGCTGCCCTCTGCGAGTTCGGCATACGATGCCGGGCGTACCGAGCTGACGCTGGGAATCGGCACCCAGGGTTGCAGGCGCCACAGGTCGCCACGGGTGTCCGGGTCGTCGGCGACCACCACGTCGAGCACTTCCAGCAGGTCCGCCATGGTGCGCGCATAGGGCACCACCACGTCCATGGTCGGGGTCAGCGGCCAGTTGCCGCGCACCGAAATCACCCCACGCGAAGGCGTGTACGCACACAAGCCGTTGTTGGAGGCCGGGCCGCGACCGCTCGACCAGGTTTCTTCGGCCAGGCCGAATGCGGCGAAGCTTGCCGCCGTCGCCGTGCCGGCGCCATTGGACGAACCCGAGGCGAACGGTGCAGTGAGGTAAGCGGCGTTGTACGGGCTTTCGGCACGGCCATAGACACCGCGCTGCATGCCGCCGTTGGCCATGGGCGGCATATTGGTCTTGCCCAGGCAGATGGCGCCGCCGGCGCGCAGGCGCTCAATGGTGAAGGCATCGCGCTGGGCGATCAGCTTGGCGAATGCCGGGCTGCCGGACGCGGCGGTGAGGCCCTTGACCAGGTAACTGTCCTTGGCGGTATAGGGAATGCCATCCAGCGGCCCCAGGGTCTGGCCTTGCGCCCGGCGTGCATCGGACGCTTGGGCTTCCTTCAAGGCGTCGGGATTGCGCACCACCACAGCATTCAGCGCGGTAGCGGTCTGCGGGCCGTCATAGGCTTCGATCCGCGCCAGGTAGGCGCGCACCAGTTCAACGGCAGTGGTGTGGCCGGATTCAAGCGCAGCGCGCAATTGGGCAATGGAGACTTCGGTAACTTGCATCAGGTTTTTTTCGCCGCCTTCGAATGGAGGTATGACGGCAGTCTACGTACAGATATTTGCCAGTGCCAGCTTACTGCTAAGGTAAGCGGCCTGATCATCCACATTGCACTCCAAGGAGGAGAACATGCCTAAACCCTACATCGCCCTGGCCGCTTTGCTCGGCTTTTCGTTGTATACCGTGGCGACGATGCTGACGGCCGAGCAATCGCTCATTGCGTTCGGCCAGGAATTGATGTCGCGGCCGGACACCGCGCAAGTGGTGATCGACCTGTACCTGATGGCGATCCTGGCGTGTGTGTGGATGTACCGGGACGCGCGCGGGCGAGGGCGCTCCGTGGCGTCGTTGATCCCCTATTTCCTGTTGACGGCGGTGTTCGTGTCGGTGGGGCCGTTGTTGTATATCGTCGTCAATGGGTTTACGCGACGCACCTAGACGACACGTACCAATGTGGGAGGGGGCTTGCCCCCGATAGCGATGTGTCAGTCGGCATCTACTTGACTGAAACACCGCCATCGGGGGCAAGCCCCCTCCCACAGAGTCAGACGCCTTTGGTCGAAGGCAAAAAGATCGTCAGGATGCCCGCCAACGGCAGGAACGAGCAGATTTTGTAGACGTATTCGATGCCATGGTGATCCGCGAGCAAGCCCAGCAATGCCGCGCCAATCCCGCTGAAACCGAACATCAGGCCGAAGAATATCCCGGCGATCATGCCGACATTGCCCGGCACCAGTTCCTGGGCGAACACCACGATGGCCGAGAACGCCGAGGCGATGATAAAGCCGATAACCACGCTGAGTACGGCGGTCCAGAACAGGTCGACGTAGGGCAGGGCGAGGGTGAACGGCGCGGCGCCGAGAATCGAGAACCAGATGACTTTCTTGCGGCCGATCCGGTCGCCGATCGGTCCGCCGGCGAAGGTGCCCACGGCCACCGCGCCGAGGAACAGGAACAGGTACATCTGGGAGCTGGCGACCGACAGCTGGAATTTTTCGATCAGGTAGAACGTGAAGTAGCTGGTCAGGCTGGTCATGTACCAATATTTGGAGAACACCAGCAGCGCCAGTACCACCAGGGCAAAGGTCACGCGGCCTTTGGACAAGCCGTGGGTCGCCTGGCCGCCTTGCTTGAGCTTGAACAGGTTGAGGTGGTGACGGTACCAGCGACTCAAGCCGTACAGCACTCCGATTGCGAACACCGCGAACAGGCCGAACCAGGCGATATGGGACTGGCCGTAGGGAATGATAATGGCCGCCGCCAGCAACGGGCCGAAGGCGCTGCCGGTGTTGCCGCCGACCTGGAAGGTCGATTGCGCCAAACCGTAGCGGCCGCCGGAGGCCAGGCGTGCCACGCGGGACGTTTCCGGATGAAACGTCGACGAGCCGACTCCCACCAACGCCGCCGCCAGCAGAATCGCGGGGAAGCTGCCGACGAATGCCAGCATCAGGATGCCGATCAAGGTGCAGACCATGCCCGCCGGCAACAGCCAGGGCTTGGGGTGACGGTCGGTGTGGTAGCCGATCCACGGTTGCAGCAGGGAGGCGGTCAGTTGGAAGGTCAGGGTGATCAGGCCGACCTGGGTAAACGTCAGGCCATAGTTGGCCTTGAGCATCGGGTAGATCGACGGCAGCACGGCCTGAATCAAGTCATTGATCAGGTGCGCCAGGGCGCAGGCGCCGAGCACGCGCATGACCAGCGGGCTTATCTGGGGCGTGGTGGTTGCAGCGGCGGGTGTCGCAGTGAGGGTCGACATTCAGGCATTCCATACAAGGCAGCTAACAAGGGCAGACAGTACGTGAGCCGACGGCCCATTTCTAATTGTTTCGGGCGCTATGCTAGAGTCGGCAAAAATGCCTGTCTCGCGAAATTCGGGCAGAAAACCTCGCAAAAAGGGCGAAATCATTAAATCCCTCGACAAATTCCTCCAGGAGATCGATGAAGGCGATTGGGCCGTCATCAGCTCGGCCACTGATTATCCGCAAAACTGGGTGATTCCCGAACACAGTCATAACAAGCATCAGTTGCTCTACGCCATCGAGGGCGTGATGGTGGTGCATTCGGCGCTGAACCAGTGGACGGTGCCCCCCAACCGTGGCTTCTGGATACCCTGCGGGCATGTGCATGCGCTGCGCTGCGTGGGCACGTTGAAAATGCGCAGTGTCTTCGTGCGCCCGGACAGCTTTCCCAACCTGCCGACCGAGCCGAAGGCGGTGACGGTGTCGCCGTTGCTGGGTGAATTGATCAAGGCCTCGGTCAGCTTGAAACCGCCCTATGCCGAGAACTCGCGTGACGCCAGGATCATGCGCCTGATGCTCGATGAGCTGGCGATCCTGCCCGCACTGGCCTTATCCCTGCCGCAGCCCGCCGACCCGCGTATCAACCGCATCTGCCTGACCTTGCAGCAAGACCCAAGTGATGCGTCCACGGTCGCTGACTGGAGCGCGCGTTTGGACCTGGATCAAACCACCATCCAGCGCCTGTTCCGTCGCGAAACCGGCATGACCTTCGGCCAGTGGCGCCAACAGGCACGCTTGCTGTTGGCGCTGGAGCGCATCGCGGTGGGCGAGAAGATTATCGATGTGGCCCTGAAGCTTGGGTATGACAGCCCGAGCGCCTTTACCAGCATGTTCAAGAAACAGTTTGGCAAGACGCCGAGTCATTTCTTCAAGTAGCGCTGTTGGCAACACGAGGATGCAGCGAGCGATGCTGGACGGGCAGGGCGGCGGTCACTGATCGGCCGGGGCCAGGTTAGCGTAGAAGATGCAGCCGATCAGTCGGGCGAACAGGCTCAGGGTTTCCGGCAGGTTGGGATCGTCGAACAGCATGGCGCGTGAATCGAGCGCGCACAGCGCACCGAACAGGCGCCCGTCGGGCAGGAAAATCGGCGCGCCGGCATAGCTTTCGATGGCGTATTTCTTGACCACCGGACGCGACGCAAAGCGCCCGTCGACGCTGATCTGCGGCACGAACAGGGTTTGGGGATTGATGCAGAATTCACTGCACAGGGTGGTTTCCAGGTCAAGTACGTCGTCGACGTGGATGCCCATCTGCAGAGGGTCATAGGCCGAGCACACCACCCACTCCAGGTCGGTGAATTTGGCGATGCCGGCAAAGCGCATACCGGTCAGGCGGGTGACCAGCTTGAGAATATTGGTGCTCGCTTCGATTTCGGCGATGGCCGCGCGTTCGTCGGCGCTCAGGAGCGATTGTGCATAGGTGACGCTTGGAACCATGTGATCACTCCAATGTGCGTGGCCGCAGGCCGCGACCACGCACAGTCAGGTCTTAATTAATCCGTGGGTGCTGCTGCACCAGGTTTTCCCGCTTGGCCTGGAGGGCTGCAATTTCGGCATCGATGTCCTCGATCTTCTGCTCGATATTGTCATGATGCTCTTGCAGCAATTCCTTGGCCTCTTCCATATCCGACGCCGCCGGGGCCGCGCCGCGCAGGGGTTTATTGGCGGTTTCCTTCATGGTCAGGCCGGTAACCAGGCCTACCACGGCGAATACCATCAAGTAATAAGCCGGCATGTACAGGTCGTTGGTGCTTTCCACCAGCCACGCCACCGCGGTGGGCGTGACGCCGGCAATCAGTACCGAGACGTTGAACGCACTGGCCAATGCACTGTAGCGCAGATGTGTAGGAAACATAGCTGGCAGCGTGGAGGCCATTACGCCGATAAAGAAGTTCAGCACGATCGCCAGGATCAGCAGGCCGCTGAAGATCAGCCCGGTCTTGCCGCTGGTAATCAGCATGAACGCCGGAATCGACAGGCACAGCAGGCCAATGCTGCCGGCGATGATGAAGGGTTTGCGGCCGATCTTGTCGCTGACAAAACCGATGAACGGTTGTACGAACAGCATGCCGACCATGATCGCAATGATGATCAACACGCCGCTGTTTTCGGCGTAATGCAGGTTGTGCGACAGGTAGCTGGGCATGTACGTGAGCAGCATGTAGTAGGTCACGTTGGTGGCCGCGACGATACCGATGCAGGTCAGCAGGCTGCGCCAGTGCTTGGTGGCGATCTCCTTGAACGACACCTTGGGGCCATGGCTGAGGCCCTCGCGGTCACCCTGTTCGAGCTTGTCGACATGTTGCTGGAACGCCGGGGTCTCTTCCAGGGCGTGACGCAGGTACAGGCCGATGATGCCCAGCGGCAGGGCCAGGAAGAACGGCAGGCGCCAGCCCCAGGCCTCGAATTCCGCTTCACCGAGCACTGTGGAAATCAATACCACCACGCCCGCGCCCAGCACGAAGCCGGCAATCGAGCCGAAGTCCAACCAACTGCCCAGGAAGCCGCGTTTGCGGTCCGGGGCGTATTCGGCAACGAAAATCGACGCGCCGGTGTATTCGCCGCCTACCGAGAAGCCCTGGGCCATTTTGCACAGCAGCAACAGGATCGGCGCCCAGATACCAATGGACGCGTAGCCGGGAATCAGGCCGATGGCGAAGGTGCTCAGGGACATGATCACGATGGTGGCGGCAAGGACCTTCTGCCGCCCGTATTTGTCACCCAGGGCGCCAAAGAACAGACCGCCCAGTGGACGGATCAGGAAGGGCACGGAGAAAGTGGCCAGTGCAGCGATCATTTGTACGCTGGGGGACGCGTCCGGGAAGAACACCTTGCCCAGCACATAGGCGACAAAACCATAGACGCCAAAGTCGAACCATTCCATGGCGTTGCCCAATGCGGCGGCGGTGATCGCCTTGCGCATCTTGTTGTCGTCGACGATGGTGATGTCGTTCAATCCGATCGGACTGACGCGTTTCTTACGTAATTTCATGCGGGCCACTCTAGAAGCTGAACGGGGAGGTGCCATCGCTGCGATGGCACCGCTCTGTCACTTCAGATACAAGCGGACACGAAATAATTCACCCATCGGCAGATTTTTTCTCACGGCCGGCGCGGCAAGCCTCAGCAACGCCGTGAAAATGTGCGCGCTGACGGGTGAATCGAGCGTCGCACAGCACCTGGCAAAGCCACCAATTTGACGTCAGAAAAATCAGCCCGCCGTCCGTAAGCAATTAATCGCCAGCCCTGAAATATTCTCGCTACAATCCGCCGCTTTGCCACCCGGCCCGGGCTGTCAAACCGCGAGATACCCCATGCTGACCGGTAGCTACACCACCTCCCTTGTCGTGATTTCCCTGTGCGTCGCCATCCTGGCGTCCTATACCGCGCTGGACCTGGCGGGGCGGATCGCGACCGCCAAGGGACGTACGGTTTATCTATGGATCACCGGCGGTGCCGTCGCGATGGGCGTCGGGGTGTGGTCGATGCACTTTATCGGCATGCTGGCCCTGCGCCTGCCGTTCGAAATGGGCTTCGACCTGGACATTACCGCGCTGTCGTTGCTGATTGCCGTGTTATCCAGCGGTTTTGCCTTATGGCTGGTCAGCCAGCCACGCCTGCCGGCCTGGCAACTGGCATTCGGCGCGTTGGTCATGGGCGCAGGCATCGCCAGCATGCACTACACCGGCATGGCCGCGATGCGCATGACGCCGGGCATCGATTACGACCCGGCGTTGTTCGGCGCCTCGTTGTTGATCGCGGTGGTGGCTTCCGGCGCGGCGCTGTGGATCGCCTTCAACCTGCGCCGCAATACACCCTATGTACGCTTGGCACGCGGGGGCGCGGCGGTGGTGATGGGCGTGGCCATCGTCGGCATGCATTACACCGGCATGGCCGCCGCGCGTTTTGCCGACGACAGCTTTTGCGCCGCCGCACAGACCGGCTTGAGCGGCAAGGGCCTGGATAACCTGGTGCTGGTGACCTCATTGGCGGTGCTGGTCATCGCCCTGTTGACCTCGCTGCTCGACGCGCGGCTGCAAGCGCGCACCGCCGTGCTGGCTGACTCCCTGACCCTGGCCAACCAGGAGCTGACCCACCTGGCCCTGCACGACATGCTCACCGGCCTGCCCAATCGCACGCTGCTGTCAGACCGGATTCAACAAGGTATCCAGGCGGTGAAGGAGCAGGGCGGTTGCTTTGCGCTGATGTTTATCGACCTGGACGGCTTCAAGCCGGTCAACGACGCCTTTGGTCACCACATGGGCGACCAGTTGCTGCGCGAAGTCGGCCTGCGCCTGCGCGAGGACCTGCGCAGCCAGGACACGTTGGCGCGCATCGGCGGTGACGAGTTTGTATTAATGGTGCACCTGACCCAGCCGGACGATGCCATGGGCCTGGCCGAACGCCAGGTCAGCCTGGTCAATCGCGCCTTCACGGTCGCCGAACACGAGCTGAAAATCTCCGCCAGCATCGGCATCGCCCTGTTCCCGGGCAACGGGACCAACCCCCAGGAGCTGTTGATGAATGCCGATGCGGCGATGTACCACGCCAAGGGCATGGGCAAGAACGGCTACCGGTTCTTCGATGTGTCGATGAACACCAACGCGCGCAAACAGCTGCAGTTATTGCAGGACCTGCGCAACGCCCTCGACGACGCGCAATTTCGTTTGCACTACCAGCCCAAGTTCGACGCGCTCAGCGGGGTTGCGGTGGGGGCAGAGGCGCTACTGCGCTGGCAGCATCCACAGCACGGCGTGTTGCTGCCGGCCACGTTCATTGAGCTGGCGGAAAAAACCGGGCTGATCATTCCCATCGGCGAGTGGGTACTCAATGAAGCCTGTCGCCAGATGAGCCTGTGGTACGCCCAGGGTTATGAAAGTTGGCGCATTGCGGTGAACCTGTCGGCGCTGCAGTTCTGCCACCCCGGGCTGGTCGCCAGCGTGGCCGCGGCTCTGGAGCGGCACCAACTGCCGGCCAACCGCCTGACCCTGGAGATCACCGAAACCACCGCCATGAGCGATGCCGACGCGAGCATGACCGTATTGCAGCAGCTCTCGGACATGGGCGTCGACCTGTCCATCGATGACTTCGGCACCGGCTATTCCAGCCTGATGTACCTCAAGCGCCTGCCGGCCAATGAACTGAAGATCGACCGGGGTTTCGTGCGCGACCTGGAGCACGACAGCGACGACGCCGCCATCGTCTCAGCCATCGTTGCGCTGGGCCAGGCCCTGGGTTTGCGGATCGTCGCCGAAGGCGTGGAGACCGAGGCGCAGCAGCGCTTCCTGACCCGCCTGGGCTGTAACTCGCTGCAAGGCTATCTGCTGGGCCATCCACTGCCGGCCGACGGGTTCATGGCCGATATCCAGCGCACCCGGGAAGCGCCGGCGCCAGACGCATGACGGCGATGCTCGCGGCGGCGACCTGCTGACCCTCAAAACGAGCGCACAATCCGCCCCAGCGTCTCCATCGCCTTCTCCGACACATCGGTCCACGGGCTGCCGTAGTTCAAGCGGATGCAGTTGCGAAAGCGCCGGGTCGCCGAAAAGATCGGGCCCGGTGCGATGCTGATGCCTTGCGCCAGGGCCATCTGGAACAGCTTCAATGAATCGGTTTGCTCCGGCAGTTCCAGCCACAGGAAATACCCTCCGGCCGGTTGGCTGACGCGGGTCTGCGCCGGGAAGTAACGGGCGATGGCGGCGAGCATCGCGCTTTGCTGTTCTTCCAGGGCGTAGCGCAGTTTGCGCAGGTGCCGGTCGTAGCCGCCGTGTTGCAGGTAGTCGGCAATCGCGGCCTGGGCCGGCATCGACGGGCACAGCGATGTCATCAGTTTCAGGCGCTCGACCTTCTGCGCGAAGCGACCCGCCGCCACCCAGCCTACGCGGTACCCTGGCGCCAAGCTCTTGGCAAAGGAGCCGCAGTGCATCACCAGGCCCTCGGTGTCGAAGGCCTTGGCTGGTTTCGGCGCGTGTTGCCCGTAATACAACTCGGCATACACATCGTCTTCGATCAGCGGTACCTGATGG
Source organism: Pseudomonas sp. 34 E 7 (assembly GCF_900005715.1). Lineage (NCBI taxonomy): Bacteria > Pseudomonadati > Pseudomonadota > Gammaproteobacteria > Pseudomonadales > Pseudomonadaceae > Pseudomonas > Pseudomonas sp. 34 E 7. The sequence goes on along the minus strand of NZ_CVTX01000130.1, from coordinate 77,486 downwards.
CTGCGCAGCAGCGCTACCAGCGCCTGTTTTTTTTCTTCCGGCACCGTCGCGCCCATCGGGTTCTGGAAGCTGGTCATGGTCCAGCAGGCCTTGATCGGGTAACGCGCAAGGCTTTGCGCCAGGGCGTTGAGGTCGATGCCGTCGCGCGGGTGCACAGGTATTTCCACGGCTTTTAGTTTCAAGCGCTCGAGCACTTGCAGGCAGGCATAAAACGCCGGGGCTTCGATTGCTACCAGGTCGCCGGGCTCGGTCACCGCTTGCAGGCACAGGTTCAGCGCTTCGAGGGCGCCATTGGTGATCAGCAGTTCTTCCATGGGCAGCATCAGGCCGCCGACCATGTAGCGCAGCGCAATCTGACGGCGCAGTTGCGGGTTGCCGGGGGACATGTCGGTGACCACCAGGCGCGGGTCCATCGCGCGGCTGGCACTGGCCAGGGAGCGGGCCAGGCGCGGCAGCGGGAACAGCATGGGGCTGGGGAAGGCCGAGCCGAAGGGCACGGTGTTCGGGTCCTTGATCGAGTCGAGTACCGAAAACACCAACTCACTCACATCGACTTCGGTGGACTCGTGCACTTGCTCGCTCACCACCGGCTCGGAAAACGGGCTGGGCGCGTGGGTATTGACGAAGTAGCCGGAGCGCGGCCGCGCGCGGATCAGGCCGCGCCGTTCCAGCAGGTAGTAGGCCTGGAAGACCGTGGACGGGCTGACGCCGTAGGTCTGGCTGGCGTAACGCACCGACGGCACGCGCTGGCCGGGGCCGAGGACGCCGGAGCGGATCAGTTCTGCGATGTCATCGGCGAATTTTTCGTAGCGTTTCATGGGGGGCCTTGAACAGTTTCATTTGTGGGAGGGGGCTTGCCCCCGATTGCGGTGTATCAGCCACCGAATAACCAACTGAGCCACCGCCATCGGGGGCAAGCCCCCTCCCACATTGGATCTCTATACATTGGAGTTTTATGCATTCAAGGGGATTATCAGCGGTTCAGTGGTGCGACAAAGCGGCTGTCGGCAGCGCTGTAAATCCACGGTTCATCCACATCCGTCACCTTGAAGCGCAGCGTCTGTGAACTGCTCGCCGGTGTGTCCGCCAGCAGCGTCACTGAGACCGGTACATCCACGATTTCCCCCGGCGCCAGGCTGATTCGAGTCTTGCCCTGCAACTGGAAGCCCTCGGCGTCCACCAGCTCCACACGATAGTCCTGATGCTGCTGAGTCTTGTTGATGACCTTGAGGCTGTAGATGTTTTCGATCAAGCCCTGGCTGTTCTCGCGGAACAGGCCGCGGTCCTTGGTCACGTCCAGCGACACCATCGGCCGTTCCACCAAAGCCACCGCCAACGCGGCAAGCATGACCAGCAGCACGGCACTGTAGCCGATCAGGCGCGGCCTTAGCAGCCGGGTCTTGCCACCTTGCAATTGATGTTCGCTGGTATAGCTCACCAGGCCACGGGCATAGCCCATTTTGTCCATGATCGAATCGCAGGCGTCGATGCAGGCCGCGCAACCGATGCATGCCATTTGCAGGCCGTCGCGGATATCGATGCCGGTGGGGCACACCTGCACGCACAGCTGGCAGTCGATGCAGTCGCCGAGGCCGACATCCGCCGATTTGACTTCGCGTTTACGCGGTCCACGGCGTTCGCCACGGGCGGCGTCATAGGCAATGGCCAGGGTATCCTTATCGAACATCACGCTCTGGAAGCGCGCGTACGGGCACATGTGCATGCACACCGCTTCGCGCAGCCACCCGGCGTTGAGGTAGGTGGCCGCGGTAAAGAACAGCATCCAGAACAGACTGACGCCGCCCAGTTGCCAGGTCAGCAGCTGCGCAGCCAACGGACGGATGGGCGTGAAATAGCCGACAAAGGTCAGCCCGGTCAGCACGCTGATGCCCAGCCACAGCGTGTGTTTGGCCGAACGCCGTGCCAGCTTGTCAAGGCTCCAGGGTGCGGCGTGCAGCTTGATGCGTTGGTTGCGCTCGCCTTCGGTGATTTTTTCGCACCACATGAACAGCCAGGTGAACACGCTTTGCGGGCAGGTGTAGCCACACCACACACGGCCGGCAAACACGGTGATCGCAAACAGGCCAAAGGCGCAGATGATCAACAGTGCCGACAGCAAAATGAAGTCCTGGGGCCAGAACGTTGCGCCGAAAATATGGAATTTGCTCTCGGCCAGATCCCATAGCACCGCCTGGCGTGCGCCCCAGTTCAGCCACACGGTGCCGAAAAAGGCCAGGAACAACAACGCGCCACCGCTCATGCGCAAGGTGCGGTAGAGGCCGGTGAAGCTGCGGGTATGGATCAGGTTGTCGCGGGATGCGGCCTTCACCTTCTTTGGGTGAATGGGCACAAAAGTTTCCACGGTGGGGATTCGTTCGCTCATGGTCGTTCGCTCATCAGCCTCCATCAGGCGGATGAACTATGGGCGGCGCGCTGTTTGCGTAACAGACTCAGGTTGGCGGTTAAAAAGCGGATCAGATGGCAATCCGCGCCTTGATGCGAGACCCTGTAGGAGCGAGCTTGCTCGCGAAAAACCCACAGGCACCGCGGTCTTGCAGGAAGCACGCGTAATCGTTGAGGTTTTTCGCGAGCAAGCTCGCTCCTACAGAGGCATCGATTAAATGACCGAACCCGGTTCGTCGGCCTTCACATGCTGGCGTCCGTCATGGGCACCCGCAACGGTGAGTGCATCGGCCTCGGCTTCGGTGATGTAGATGCGTTCAGCCGCCAGTTCCACGTACGACATGGATTTTTCGCTATCGGTCACGATATTGACGCGGGTCGCAGGCACGCTTTGTTCCTGGCCATTGTCATTCAGCGTGAAATAACACAGATGGTTGTCGATACGGATAGGCATACCGGTCTCCTTTTCATGGGCTCTGATCATTTAGGAGCCAATAAGCAGTGCCGGTTCCACGCAACTGACTGACGGTCGCCGCTGTCCATCTTCTATCAATAATCACAAAAAGGATGGCATTGATGGACGCTTGGCTACATGAAGCATGGCTAACCCTGCAGGCTGAGTTTGCCGATATCGGCGACGCCCGGCAGGTCACCCAGATTACCGTGCGCCTGCTGATGGCCGCGATCCTCGGCGGCATCCTGGGGTTTGAACGCGAGAGCAAGGGCAAGGCCGCCGGCGTGCGTACCCACATGCTGGTGGCGCTGGGGGCTGCACTGTTTGTGATGGTGCCGCAGATGTCCGGCAATCAGGCCGATGCCATGAGCCGGGTGGTGCAGGGCGTGATTGCCGGGATCGGCTTCCTCGGGGCCGGGACCATTATCAAGGGCAAGGATGAGGACGCCGGCCACGTCAAAGGCCTGACCACCGCCGCCGGGCTGTGGATGACCGCTGCGATTGGGGTCTCGGCCGGTTTGGGTCGGGAATCGACAGCGGTCCTGAGTACGTTGCTGGCCTTGGTGGTGTTCAGCGTGATGCCGAAAATCGTCAAGCGTTTCGAGAAGGACTGACGATAACCGGCGGCATGGTGGTTGGCGGTTCCTGCACCGGTGGCGGCTCGTTCTCCGGCGGTTCCTGTTCCGGAACCGGTGCAGGCTCGGTGGGTGGCAGGGTCGGGTTGTCGATATTCGGGTCGGGCGTCTCTGCCGGGATCGGGATAGTCATGGGTGTGGCCTCCTTTGTGCTTTGCTCTATCGGTGGACAGCCACGGGAGGGAATTGATTCCCCGCCCGGTGGCGACATATCCGCCTGAACTTTTGCCCGCACCCCGGGCTCGGACCTAATACGGGCCTGCTCAGGGAGTGCGCCGCCATGTTACGAATTCGGATCAAGCACAGAGCGTCCACTGGGCGTAAGGGGAATATGCTCGATGACTGCTGAAACACTGGTTCCAGAACATTCCTTATTGCCGTTGTCCCAGGCACTGCTGTTACCCAGAATCGCCATTGAAAGCACCACGCCGGTGATTGACGGCGGCGAATTTGCCGTCAAGGCGGTGGTGGGCCAGCAGGTCAATGTCACCAGTAAAGTGTTCGCCGATGGCCATGACAAGCTGGCGGTGTTGGTGCGCTGGCGCCCGCTCGGGCAGGAAAACTGGCACAGCGTGGTCATGAATGATGTGGGCAACAACGGCTGGGAAGGTGCGTTTACCGTCACCACCCAGGGGCCCCATGAATTCTGCATTGAAGCCTGGATCGATACCTTTGCCAGCTTCTGCTATGAACTGCGTAAAAAGCATGAAGCCGGGGTGCCGGTCAGCCTGGAGCTGCAGGAAGGCCGCAGCCTGGTGTTGCAGGCCGCCGAGCGCAGTGACAACGAACTGCGCGACCGCTTGATGCTGCTGCACCACGAACTCTCCGGCCTGCTGGAAACCGAGCAGGTCGCGCAGTTCCTGCACGAAGACAGTGCACACCTGATGACCCAGGCCGACCACCGTGCCTATTTGAGCATCAGCACGGTGTACCCGATCGACGTGGAGCGCGAGCGTGCCCAGTTCGCCAGCTGGTATGAGCTGTTTCCCCGCTCGATTACCGATGATCCGGCCCGTCATGGCACCTTCAACGATGTGCATTCACGCCTGTCGATGATCCACGACATGGGGTTTGACGTGTTGTATTTCCCGCCGATCCATCCCATCGGCCGCAGCCATCGCAAGGGCAAGAACAACTCCCTGACCGCCGGTCCCGACGATCCCGGCAGCCCTTACGCAATCGGCAGCGAGGAGGGCGGACACGAAGCGATTCACCCGCAACTGGGTAGCCGCGAGGATTTCCGCCGCCTGGTCAAGGCTGCCGCCGACCACGGCCTGGAAATCGCCCTGGATTTCGCCATCCAGTGCTCCCAGGACCACCCGTGGCTCAAAGAGCATCCGGGCTGGTTCAACTGGCGCCCGGACGGCACGATCAAATACGCGGAAAACCCACCGAAAAAGTACCAGGACATCGTCAACGTCGACTTCTATGCGGCGGACGCCATCCCCGGCCTGTGGACCGAACTGCGTGACATCGTGGTGGGCTGGGTGGATGAGGGCGTGAAGACCTTTCGCGTGGACAACCCGCACACCAAGCCGCTGCCGTTCTGGCAATGGTTGATCAGCGACGTGCGCAGCAGATACCCGGAAGTGATCTTCCTCGCCGAAGCCTTTACCACCCCGGCCATGATGGCGCGTCTGGGCAAGGTCGGTTATTCCCAGAGCTACACCTATTTCACCTGGCGCAATACCAAGGCCGAACTGAGTGAGTATTTCACCCAGTTGAACCAGTCGCCATGGCGCGAGTGCTACCGCCCGAATTTCTTCGTCAATACGCCGGACATCAACCCAGGCTTCCTGCATGAGTGCGGCCGGGCGGGCTTTCTGATCCGCGCCGCGCTGGCCACCATGGGCTCGGGCTTGTGGGGCATGTACTCCGGGTTTGAACTGTGCGAGTCCGCACCGGTGCCGGGCAAGGAGGAATACCTGGACTCGGAGAAATACGAGATCCGCCCGCGCGACTTCACCGCACCCGGCAACATCATTGCCGAGATCGCCCAGCTCAACCGCATCCGCCGCCAGAACCCGGCGTTGCAGACGCACCTGGGGCTCAAGCTCTACAACGCCTGGAACGACAACATCCTGTACTTCGGTAAGCGCAGCGAGGACGGCAGCAATTTCGTGCTGGTGGCCGTCAACCTCGACCCGCACAACGCCCAGGAAGCGCACTTCGAGCTGCCGCTGTGGGAGATGGGCCTGCCGGACGATGCCCAGACCCAGGGTGAAGACTTGATGAACGGCCATCGCTGGACCTGGTATGGCAAGACTCAATGGACCCGACTGGACCCGCAGATGCCGTTCGGAATCTGGCGGATCACTGCTCAATAGACGAGTGGAGAACAGAGTGTGGGAGGGGGCTTGCCCCCGATTGCGGTGTATCAGTCACCGAATGACCAGCTGAGCCACCGTCATCGGGGGCAAGCCCCCTCCCACATTGATGGCATTTGCGTCTGCAGCATTTCAGGAGTTTCACATGGCGAAGAAACCCAAGGCAGCCACCTTTATCAAAGACCCGCTCTGGTACAAGGACGCGGTGATCTATCAGGTGCACGTCAAATCCTATTTCGACTCCAACAACGATGGCATTGGTGACTTTCCCGGGTTGATCGCCAAGCTCGACTACATTGCCGACCTTGGCGTCAACACCATTTGGCTGCTGCCGTTCTACCCCTCGCCGCGCCGCGATGACGGCTACGACATCGCCGAATACCGTGGCGTGCACAGCGACTACGGGACCATGGCCGATGCCAAACGCTTCATCGCCGAGGCCCACAAACGCGGGCTGCGGGTGATTACCGAACTGGTGATCAACCACACCTCCGACCAGCACCCCTGGTTCCAGCGGGCGCGCAAGGCCAAGCCGGGCTCGGCGGCGCGGGACTTTTACGTCTGGTCCGATGACGAGCAGAAATACGACGGTACGCGGATCATTTTCCTCGACACCGAGAAGTCCAACTGGACCTGGGACCCGGTGGCCGGCCAGTACTTCTGGCACCGTTTCTATTCGCACCAGCCGGACCTGAACTTCGACAACCCGCAGGTCATGAAAGCGGTGCTGTCGGTGATGCGCTACTGGCTCGACCTGGGCATCGACGGCCTGCGCCTCGACGCGATTCCCTACCTGATCGAGCGTGACGGCACCAACAACGAGAACCTGCCCGAGACCCACGGGGTGCTCAAGCAGATCCGCGCCGAAATAGACGCCAATTACCCTGATCGCATGCTGCTGGCCGAGGCCAACCAATGGCCCGAGGACACGCAACTCTACTTCGGTGACCGCAAGGGCGACGACGGCGATGAATGCCATATGGCCTTCCACTTCCCGTTGATGCCGCGCATGTATATGGCGCTGGCCCAGGAAGATCGTTTCCCCATCACCGACATCCTGCGCCAGACCCCGGAAATTCCGGCCAATTGCCAGTGGGCGATCTTCCTGCGCAATCATGATGAATTGACCCTGGAAATGGTCACCGACAAAGAGCGCGACTACCTGTGGAACTACTACGCCGCAGATCGCCGCGCGCGCATCAACCTGGGCATTCGCCGACGCCTGGCACCCCTGGTGGAGCGTGACCGGCGCCGCGTGGAACTGCTCAACAGCCTGTTGCTGTCGATGCCCGGCACGCCGACCCTCTACTACGGCGACGAAATCGGCATGGGCGACAACATTTACCTGGGCGACCGCGATGGCGTACGTACGCCAATGCAATGGTCCATCGACCGCAATGGCGGCTTTTCCCGCGCCGACCCGGCCAGCCTGGTATTGCCGCCGATCATGGACGCGCAGTACGGCTACCAGTCGGTCAACGTCGAAACCCAAGCCCAGGACCCGCATTCATTGCTGAACTGGACGCGGCGCATGCTGGCGGTGCGCAAGCAGTCCAAGGCGTTCGGTCGCGGCAGCCTGAAAATGCTCTCGCCGAGCAACCGCCGCATCCTGGCGTATACCCGTGAATACACTGGGGAGGACGGCCGCAGCGAAATCATCCTGTGCGTGGCCAACGTCTCGCGCAGCGCCCAGGCCGCGGAACTGGACCTGTCCGCGTTCGCCGGGATGGTGCCGGTGGAGATGCTGGGCGGTAACGCCTTCCCGCCCATCGGCCAGCTGAATTTCCTGCTGACCCTGGCGCCCTATGGCTTTTATTGGTTCGTGCTGGCGGCGGAAAACCAGATGCCCAGCTGGCATGTGGAACCGGCCCAGAGCATTCCCGACTTCACGACATTGGTGTTGAAAAAACGTATGGAAGAGTTGCTCGAAGAACCCGGTCGCACCACCCTGGAACAGACCTCGTTGCCGGCCTGGCTGCCCAAGCGCCGCTGGTTCGCCGGCAAGGACGCCACCATCGACAGCGTGCATATTGCCTATGGCGTGCGCTTCGGCGATGCGCAGCATCCGGTGCTGCTCAGCGAAATCGACGTCACCAGCGCGGGCCAGACCAGCCGCTATCAATTGCCGTTCGGTTTCCTCGGCGAAGACCAGCTCACCAGCGCCTTGCCGCAGCAACTGGCATTGGCGCGGGTACGCCGCAGCCGCCAGGTGGGGCTGGTCACCGACGCGTTCAGCCTCGAACATTTTATTCGCAGTGTGATTCAAGGCATGCAGGCCGCTACCGTGCTCAATTGCAGCGAGGGTGACCTGCGCTTCGAGGCGACCCCGCACCTGGCCGCCTTGCAACTGACGGACGAATCAGCGGTGCGCTACCTGTCTGCCGAGCAATCCAACAGTTCGGTGGTGGTCGGCGAGAGCCTGGTGCTCAAGTTGATCCGTAAAGTCAGCGCCGGGGTTCACCCGGAACTGGAGATGAGCGCCTACCTGACCGAAGCCGCCTACCCGAACATTTCGCCGCTGATGGGCTCGATGAGCCGGCGCGACGCACAGGGCGAGGACAGCTTGCTGATGATTGCCCAGGGCTACCTGAGCAACCAGGGCGATGCCTGGAGCTGGACCCAGAACAACCTCGAGCGGGCCATTCGCGACGAGTTGGCCGAAGCGATGTCCGAACAGGAGCAGCACTACAACGCCCTCGGCGAGCTGGCGGATTTCGCCGGCCTGCTCGGTCAGCGCCTGGGTGAAATGCACGTGGTGTTGGGCGCGCCCACCCAGAACAAGGACTTCAAGCCCGAAGTCACCTCGGCCAGGGACACCCAGGCCTGGTCCAAGGACGTAGGCGCGCAGATCGAACGTGCCTTGCACTTGCTCAAACTAAATCAAAGCCAGTTGAACCCCGCCGATCAGGCGCTGGTCAGTGAATTACTGGCGCAGAAAAAAGCCATCGGCAGCCACGTCCAGGCATTGGCGAAGGCCACGCTGGGCGGATTGCGGATTCGCGTCCACGGTGACTTGCACCTGGGCCAGGTATTGGTAGTCAAGGGCGACGCCTATTTGATCGACTTTGAAGGCGAGCCGGCGCGACCGCTGCATGAACGGCGAGGCAAACACAGCCCGTACAAGGATGTCAGCGGGGTGTTGCGCTCCTTTGATTACGCAGCGGCGATGGCCCTGAATGTGCAGGGGGTTGATCATTCGCCGGAGGCGGACGCCGCGCGTCGGCGTGTGACCGAGCGTTACCTGAGTGAAGCCCGCCAGGCATTTACCCAGGCTTATCAGGCAGCGACGGCTACACTGGCGCATGACTGGCAGGATGCCAATGGCCAGGACGCCGCGCTGACCTTGTTCAGCCTGGAGAAGGCCGCGTACGAAGTGGCCTACGAAGCGGAAAATCGCCCGAGCTGGTTGCCGGTGCCCTTGCAAGGGTTGCACGGTTTGCTCAGCGGGCTTACACCTGAATCGAAAACTGCACGCGGTGGGGAGACGTCATGAGTTTTACGCATAAAGAACCGCTGCAGCCCAAGTTGACTGCAATGCCGGCATCCAGGGACGTCGAAGCGCTGGTGCGCGCCGAGCACCCTGATCCATTCTCGATCCTTGGGCCGCACGATGATGAGCAGGGCGGGCAGTTTATCCGTGCGTTCCTGCCTGAAGCCCTGAGTGTCCAGGTCCTGGCGCGTGACGGCGGTGAGCCGATCGGCAGCCTCGACGCGACCCAGGTGCCGGGGCTGTTCGTCGGGCACTTCGGCACGCGCCAGGATTACCTGCTGAAGATCCAGTGGGCCGGCGGCGAGCAGATCACCGAAGACCCGTACAGCTTCAGCCAACTGCTGCTCGGTGAAATGGACCTGTACCTGTTTGCCGAAGGCAACCACCGTGACTTGGGCAATTGCCTGGGCGCCCAGGTCACCACGGTGGACGGCGTGCAGGGTGTACGGTTTGCCGTGTGGGCACCGAATGCCCGACGCGTTTCGGTGGTCGGCGATTTCAACGTCTGGGACGGTCGCCGTCACCCGATGCGCCTGCGCCATCCTTCGGGCGTGTGGGAAATCTTTGTCCCACGCCTGCAACCGGGCGCGGCCTACAAATATGAAATTCTTGGCGCCCACGGCATCCTGCCGCTCAAGGCCGACCCCATGGCCCTGGCCACCCAACTGCCGCCGGATACCGCCTCGAAAGTCGCTGCGCCGTTGCAAGTGCAGTGGCAGGACCATGAGTGGATGCAGGCGCGTGGCGACAAACAGAAATCCACCGCGCCGCTGTCGATCTATGAGTTGCACGTCGGGTCCTGGCAGTGCGAGCTGGACGAAGCGGGCGAAGTGTCACGCCAATACGGCTGGCGCGAACTGGCCGAGCGGCTGATCCCCTATGTGGAGCAACTGGGCTTCACGCACATCGAACTGATGCCGATCATGGAGCATCCATTTGGCGGTTCCTGGGGTTATCAGGCCTTGTCCCAGTTCGCGCCGAGCGCACGCTTTGGCTCGCCGGAAGATTTCGCCTACTTCGTCGACGCCTGCCACCGGGCTGATATTGGCGTGATCCTCGACTGGGTGCCGGCGCATTTTCCTACCGACACCCACGGCCTGGCGCAATTCGACGGCACTGCGCTGTACGAATACGCCAACCCGCTGGAGGGTTTCCACCAGGATTGGGACACGCTGATCTATAACCTGGGCCGCACCGAGGTGCACGGTTTCATGCTGGCGTCGGCGTTGCACTGGCTCAAGCACTTCCATATCGACGGCCTGCGCGTGGATGCGGTGGCCTCGATGCTGTATCGCGACTATTCGCGCAAGGCCGGTGAGTGGGTGCCCAACCGCCACGGCGGCCGGGAGAACCTGGAAGCCATCGATTTCCTGCGCCATCTGAACGACGTGGTCGCGCTGGAAGCGCCGGGTGCGCTGGTGATTGCCGAAGAGTCCACTGCGTGGCCAGGCGTGAGTCAAAGCACCCAGCAAGGGGGCCTGGGCTTCAACTACAAATGGAACATGGGCTGGATGCACGACTCGCTGCATTACATCCAGCAAGACCCGGTCTACCGCGCCCATCATCACAACGAACTGAGTTTCGGCCTGGTGTATGCCTGGTCCGAGCGCTTTATCCTGCCGATTTCCCATGATGAGGTGGTGCACGGCAAGCACTCGCTGATCGACAAGATGCCCGGCGACCGCTGGCAGAAATTTGCCAACCTGCGCGCCTACTTGAGTTTCATGTGGATGCATCCGGGCAAGAAGCTCTTGTTCATGGGCTGCGAGTTCGGCCAGTGGCGCGAGTGGAACCACGACCAGCAACTGGACTGGTACCTGCTGCAATACCCGGAACACCGTGGTGTGCAGAAACTGGTGGGCGACCTGAACCGCCTGTATCGCGAGGAACCGGCGCTGCACGAGCAGGACGACGCGCCCCAGGGCTTCCAGTGGCTGATCGGTGACGACGCCATCAACAGCGTCTACGCCTGGCTGCGCTGGAGTAAAGACGGCAAGCCGGTGCTGGTGGTCGCCAACTTCACGCCGGTGCCTCGTGAGGCCTACGCCGTCGGCGTGCCGTTTGCCGGGCGCTGGAGCGAAGTGATCAACAGTGATGCCGATATGTACGCCGGGTCCAACTACGGTAATGGCGGTGCGGTGCAGACCGTGGATGAACCTCGCCATGGTCAGCCGGTGTCGCTGTCGTTGAACCTGCCGCCCCTGGGCGTGCTGATTCTGCGGCCACAAGAGCCATAGGTATCCAAACAAGGCTGCGGCGCCAAACGTAACCACGATGCGAAGCGAGGCGCTGTTGATCTTAGGCGCCCCGTTAAACCACGCTGGCCGAACGCAGGCTTGAATCCGTTGGCAACCCGGCAGGACGCCGAGTTAGCCGCACTGGGCAAGGGATGACCCATTGCGGCGGCCCGGAGGACGCCATCGGGGGCAAGCCCCCTCCCACATGTGGACCGGAGTCGACACAAAATACCGGTCGGCTCTAAGGCCGCCGCGCTTTTGATCTTGATCTCAGGCGCCCCGTTAAACCACGCTGGCCGAACGCAGGCTTGAATCCGTGTGCAACCCGGCAGGACGCCGGGTTAGCCGCACTGGGCAAGGGATGACCCATTGCGGCGGCCCGGAGGACGCCATCGGGGGCAAGCCCCCTCCCACATTTGGACCGGAGTCGACACAAAATGCCGGTCGGCTCTAAGGCCGCCGCGCTTTTGATCTTGATCTCAGGCGCCCCGTTAAACCACGCTGGCCGAACGGAGGTTTGAATCCGTGGGCAACCCGGCAGGACGCCGGGTTAGCCGCACTGGGCCATGGATGGCCCATTGCGGCGGCCCACGGATTCAAGCCTCCGTTCGGGCACACCGAGCATTAGCGAGGTGCCGAGTGGTGGGGCAAGAGCGTTTTGCTTACTTTTGCGCTTTTCAAAAGTGAGCCGCTGTAAAAGCGGAACCCATTGCAGCCGTTACCGCAGAAACGGATATGTACTCAACCCAATTCAACATCCTGGTCGGCCCAGAGGCCGCCATCGGGAGCAAGCCCCCTCCCACATTTGGATTGCAGAGCATCTGCTCAGAACGGTTAAACGCTCTAGCACGCAGGATCCTGTTGTCCGGGCTACTGGCAGGGTGCCACAATGGCGCCTCTGTCGGAGCAGCCAAACAGGCGAATCGCATGCATAGCCTTGGGCATGGGCAAGACCCGGACCACGTCATCGAAGAACAGGTGCGAACCGACCGTTTGCATCAGCTGTTTCGCCAGTCGTTCTCGGCCATCTTTGGCGCCTGCCTGGCCGCCATCATGCTCTGCTGGCTGTGCTGGGAGCGTTTCGATCACCAGGTCATGGTGGTCTGGCTGGTGCTGCTGGCGGGTTCCTCACTGGTGCGCCTGCAGCTGTTCCTTGAATGGTTCCGCTGCCCCAACAGCGAACGCACGCCCGCGCGCTGGGAGCGTCGTTACGGGCTGACACTGATGCTGTCGGCGGGGATCTGGGGCGGCGGGGCGCTGGCGGTGATGCCCGTCGATGACCGCCTGTCCCAAGTGTTGGTCATGCTGTTTGCCGTGGGCATGTCGGTCAGCGCAGTGTCGTGCTATTCGGCTTATCGCTCCATGTCGCTGGGGTCCATGGGCCTGGTGCTGCTGCCTTGTACCCTGTGGCTTTTGTTCCAGCCGGCGCCGATGCAGGTGGGCGTGGCGCTGGCGGTCTTGGTGTTTTCCTCCTTTGTAGTGGGCGCCACGCGCAAGCTCTCCGATGCCCTGGAAAAAGCCTTTCGCCTGACCCGCCAGATGGAACGTGCGCACACCCTTTCAACCCACGCCGCCCAGACCGATGAACTGACCGGATTGATGAACCGTCGTGCCTTCTTCGAGCGTGCCCAGGCGCTGTACGCCCAATGCCATCGCGAGCAGCAGCCGTTGTGCGCGCTGATGTTGGACATGGATCACTTCAAAAGCATCAATGACACCTACGGTCATCAGACCGGCGATCAGGTGTTGCGCCAGATTGGCGGCGTGATCAGCGCCTCGTTTCGCCAGGTCGATGTGTCCGGTCGTCTGGGGGGCGAAGAATTCGCAATATTGCTGCCCAATACGTCTCTGGAGACCGCGCGCAGCATTGCAGAGCAACTGGTCCAGGCCATTGGCGACCTGCGCGCCGACCCGGTGCAGGGGCTGAGTGCCAGCCTGGGCCTTGCATCGACCCACGCCGAGCCGCTGGACCTGAATGGCTTGATGGACAGCGCCGACAAGGCGCTGTACCGGGCCAAGGCGCTGGGGCGTAATCAGGTCGCCGTGGCGGGCTGATCCTTGGCCATGGCCCTGGCTAACGCCCGCGCGACCTGTTCGGCGGAGTAGGGTTTGGCGAGGAACTCAAAGCCCTCGTACCCATTGTCCGCCAGTTCTTCGCTGTAGCCCGACACGAGCACCACCGGCAGGTCCGCACGGCGCTGACGCAGCAGCCTGGCCATGGCGACACCGGTCATCCCCGGCATCACCACATCCGAAAAAATCGCGTCGAAAGCCTCCGCGTCTTTGCCGGCAAGTGTCAGCGCCTGTTCGGCATTGGTCGCCCAGGTGGTCTGGTAACCCAGGTCCTTGAGGATCTGGCAGGCGAAACGTCCTACCTCAAGGTTGTCTTCGACGATCAGCACATGCCATTGGGTAACGTCCTGCGGTGGTAGCAGCGCTGGATGCTCGGCCTGCGGTGGTGCGACTTCGCCCTCCACCTGGGGCAGGTACAGGGTGAACACCGTACCCAGCCCGAAGGTACTGGCCACATCGATATTGCCGCCCGATTGCTTGGCAAAGCCGAAGACTTGCGACAAACCCAGCCCGGTACCCTTGCCCACGGCCTTGGTGGTAAAAAACGGTTCGAAAATGCGTTCGAAGGTCTCGCTGGAAATACCGCTGCCGGTGTCGGCCAGGGAGATGCACAGGTGAGGCAGGCGCGACCCGGCGTCACCGCGAATGCGCGGCAGTGGCTGCTGCCCGACGACCTTGATGGTCAGGGTGCCCTGGCCGTTCATCGCATCGCGGGCATTGAGGGCAATGTTGATCAAGGCGGTTTCGAACTGGCTCGGATCGATGCGTGCAAAGCAGGGCTGATCGGGCAATTGCACCTGCACTTGAATGCGTGCGCCGGTAACGCTTTCGAGCATCTCGCCGATGTTGCGCACCCGTTGGCTGACGTCGAACACCTGCGGGTTCAGCGGCTGGCGGCGGGCAAAGGCGAGCAGTTGGCTGGTGAGCTTGCTGGCGCGCTCGACGGTATCGGACACCGCCCACATGTACCGTTGCCGGCGTTCTTCCGACAGCCCCGGTTGGCGCAGGAAATCCACGGAGGAGCGGATGATCGTCAGCAGGTTGTTGAAGTCATGGGCGACGCCGCCGGTAAGCTGGCCGATGGCCTCAAGCTTTTGTGACTGGCGCAGCGCGGCTTCGGCCTGGGCGAGGGCGCGGGTGCGTTCTTCCACGCGCTGCTCGAGGGTCGCATTGAGTTCGGTATAGGCCGCCAGCCCCGCACGCACCGCGGCATCGGCGCGTACGCGTTCGATATGTGCCCAGGAACGTTCGGTGACTTCGCCCAGGAGCGCCAGGTCATAGGGGGACCAGTAGCGGGGTTGTCTGTCGTGCACGGCCATCAATGCGGTGAGGCGGCCGTCCTTGATCAGGGGCATGCAGAGGGTCGCCGTCACGCTGAGCGCCTGGAAATTCGCGGCTTCATGGGCCGGCAATTCGAGCACGTTATTGCGGATCACCAAGGGCTCGCCGGCCCGCAGGCAGGTCATCGCGCGTTCACCGAACGCGGCCAGGCTGTAACGGCCGACGATGCTCGGCGAGCCTTGCGCCGACCAGTCGCCGCGAATGGTAAAACCGTCCTGATCGTCTTCCATGTCGGCGTAGGCACAAATCGACACTTGCAGGTGTTTGGCCAACAAGCGGGTGGTCGAATTCATGATGGCTTCAGCGTCGGTTGCAGTGGCGACGCTGCTGCCGATGGCTTCCAGCACCGCCAGGCGCCGGGCGAGAAACACCGTGGCAGTGGTTTCCGTGACGGTATCGAGCAACCCGACCACCCGACCCTGGGCATCCCGAATCGGGCTGTAGCAAAAGGTGAAATACGCTTGTTCAGGGGCCTCGCCACGCTGGATCAGCAGCGGAAAGTCTTCGATATAGGTGGCCTGACCGGCGAACGCGGTATCGGCGATAGGGCTAATGTCATCCCAGACTTCGTGCCACACGTCGCTGAACGGACGGCCCAGGGCATCGGGCTTGTTACCCAGGATCGGCACGAAGGCGTCGTTGTAGAGGGTGATCAGCTGCGGCCCCCAGACGATGGCCTGGGGGAAGCTGGAGGCGAAGCACAGCGCAACGGTGGTCTTCAACACGTCCGGCCAGTGTTCAAGCGGCCCCAGGGGCGAATTGGCCCAATCATGCCGACGAACCCGCTCTGCCATTTCGCTGCTGCCTTGCAGCCAATTCATCATTGGGTTCACACCTTTTTCGCTACGCGTAGTTAAGCCTTGAAGAGGTCAGACTGCCTAGCTACAGACCGGTATGACCGCAATCAGTTCAGCACGTTACTCTCCCAGATAGCACTTTGATTTTATTGCTCATTTGGCGGCTCGGTCGCAGGCTTTATTGTGTGCCGAACAGCCCCGTCCAATAGATGCCCGCATCGCTTTTCGGGTCCATCGCGTAGGCCGCGCCCAAATCGCGAAATTGCGGGTTCATCAGGTTGGCGCAATGGCCGGGGCTGGCGAGCCAACCGTCGATTACCTTGCGCGGCGTATCGAGACCGGCGGCGATGTTTTCGCCGATATTTTTCCCGACGTAGCCGGACAGTTCGGCACGGTCGCCGGGGGTACGGCCATCGTGGTCGAGGTGATCGAAAAAGTTACCGTTGGCCATGTTGCGCGTATGGCTGTTGGCGGCGTTGGCCAGGTCGTCATTCCACGACAGCGGCGTGGTCGCCGTGAACGCCTGGGTGCCGCACTCGCGCGGCTGGGCGCGGGCGGCGTTGATCAGGTCGAGCAGCTTGCGGCCTTCGGTCTGCCAGTCGCCCAGGCCACTGGTCAGCAGCGGACGCGCCAGTACGATGCGCCAGTCCTGGCCGTTGTTGCTCACGCCGATATCGACGAATTGCGGGTCGAGCACCACGCGACAGAAGCTCTCACGCACCGCTTTCATGGCGGCCTCGGCGTCCTTGGGCCCGGACAGGCTGATGGCCTGCACGTTGACCATCGGGTACGCGGCCCGCGCCAGCGACTGCTGCAAATCGCCGACATTGGAGGCCGGCAGCACCAGCCGTGTGTCACTGGCCAGCGGCGGCAACTCCTGGGAACCCTGGTCGTTGCAGCGCTGCACCTGGCTGCGGTACTGGTTGATCTGTTGCACCAACTGACTTTCTTCATTCGCCATCGCGCTGGCGCAGAACACCGTACTGGCGGCCAGCGTCGTAAGACCCATCATCAATGACAGAACGCGCATGGACGTTACCCTTGAGCTTGAAAGTGCCCATGATGCGCGATCCAGGGGCATGCATGCACCCGTTGGTCCGAACTTTTTTCACTCAATTGTTGAGTGGCGGCTGTCGAGCACTCCGGCGACACGGCGCGCAACAGGTACAATTGCCGCTGCCTCGACGTGAAACCCCAGGAATTTGCATGTTCAGCCTTACCCGCTACACCACGCCCTGTCCCGAACCGGTCAACAGCCAGATCCTGCAGTTGGTGGTCGACAACCTCACCGACATCAGCAGCGTGGCCCTGGCGCCCAGTAACCTGCTCTATAACATCTACCAGTACGCCATCGGTTTTGAGGTGCACCTGTATCTCGAGGCGCTGGACGGCTCGAAGGGCATCAGCGTTGAGCTGGTCGTGGCGATGCAGGACGAGACCGTCGTCGGCTTCTGCCTGTACCTGCCGGTGAAGGACGACCCTCAAGCCTGTGGCGTGGCCTTTATGGCCGTGCACGCCGGTTTCAGGCGCCAGGGCGTGGCCCGGGCCATGCTCGATGACGTGTTGGCGCGCTATCCCCATGCGGAACTGGCGTGTTCGGTCGAGAAGGTCCCCGCATTCGAAGCCATGGGCTTCAAGGTGCGCGGCGTGCGCGGCACGCAAGTGCTGATGAATACGCGGGACTACGGGACCGATGGGCTGATGGGGGTGCTGGACGTGGCTGCCATCTACAGCTCGCTGGAAGTGCGGCAGATCCATACCTACCTGCTGCAAAAGCACGGTAAGCGCGCCATGGTCGATGCGGAAAAGCAGCGTGATCGGCATTTGGATCAACTAACGCGCAAGGTACGGATGTTTGTGAGCGAGCGTTTGGCAAGAGGTTCGAACACTGAAGATTAAACTGTGGGAGGGGGCTTGCCCCCGATAGCGGTGTGTCAGTTGCAGATGCATTCACTGGCACTCCCTCATCGGGGCATAGGTATCTACACAACGCAGCCGCGCCCACCCGTAACCACAATGCGAAGCGAGTCGCTCTTGATCTTGATCTGCTTTTGATCTCAGGCGCCCCGTTAAACCACGCTGGCCGAACGCAGGCTTGAATTCGTGGGTAACCCGGCAGGACGCCGGGTTAGCCGCACTGGGCCATGGATGGCCCATTGCGGCGGCCCACGGATTCAAGCCTGCGTTCGGGCACACCGAGCCTAGGCGAGGTGCCGAGTGGTGGGGCAAGAGCGTTTTGCTTACTTTTGCGCTTTTCAAAAGTGAGCCGCCGTCAGGGCGGAACCCTAAGTGGCCGTTACCGCAGAAACGGATATGTACTCGGTCTGATCCAACATCCTGGTCGGCCCAGAGGCCGCCATCGGGGGCAAGCCCCCTCCCACAGTTGGTTTGTTTTACCCGACAGACCTCATCCTGCTGCGCTTGCTATCTACCAAAAGTAACTTAAGGATGGTAACTTACTAAAGGTAGATTAAGCCCAAAAGGACGCCATGCCATGCACGCACTGATCGTTGTTGCTCATCACGACCCGCAATCCCTCACCCGCAGCGTGGCCGAGCAGGTCGGCGCGGGTTTGAGCGCTTGCGGCCACACCTTTGAAATCGCCGACCTCGCAGCGGAAGGTTTCGACCCACGCTACACCGCCGCTGACCACCAGGTACACCGCAGCGGCGCAATGCCGCCGGCGGATGTGCGGGCCGAACAGGCACGCATCGACCGCGCCGACGCGTTGGTGCTCGCGTTCCCGATCTACTGGTGGTCCATGCCGGCGTTGCTCAAGGGCTGGATCGACCGCGTCTTCGTCAACGGCTGGGCGATCAAGTACGGCCCGGACATCCCCATGACCAAGAAACTGCGGCACTTGCAGGTGCATCTGCTGGCCTTGGGCGCTGCGGATGCAAGCGCCTTTGACCGGCACGGCTATGCCAAGGCCATGCGCACGCAGATCGATTACGGGATCTTTGACTATTGCGGCGCGCAGGTGCTGACCTCGGAGCTGCTGCTGGACTCGGAAACCGACAGTGCCCAGGCGCATTTGCACAAGGCCAGGATGGTTGGGCAGGGGCTGTTTGAGCGTGAGACAGTCGCCGGGTGATTCAAGCGTCGCGAAACAGGTCGTGGGCGTCCAGCAAGCGGTAGGCAATCTCGGGCTGCTTCTCCATGCCGCGACGAATCGCTGCTGGGATCGATTGCCGGGTCTTGCGACACAGGCCGGGCAGTTCGTCGATGACGATCTGGATCCCGCGCATGCTCTTGACCTCGGTATGGCCCGGCGCGATATGCAGGCGGATGCCCAATTGTTCGTACATACGCTGCTGCATATGCTCCAGGTCCTGCAGGCTCTTGAGGTTTTCCAGGCGCTCGAGCAGGCGTTTTTCTTCCTGGCGTGTCAGGTTGAGAATGCGCAGGTCGGCGCCGGGCGCCTCCAGCAAGCGTTCGCGCTCGCAGACGCAGGCGCCGGGCGGGCAGGGTTGGCGAATGGTCATGTGCGTGCCCTCCCGTAACCTGCGCGGTGGCCTTAGTAGCTGAGCGTCACGCCGAGGCTGCCCAGGGCCTTCCAGTACCCAGGATAGGTCTTGGCCACGCAGTCCGGATCTTGAATGTGAATGCCCGAGACTTTCAGCCCGGCCAGGGCAAAGCACATGGCGATGCGGTGGTCGGCATGGGTGTCGATCGATGCGTTGCACGATGTGCCGGCCAGGGCCGGGTCGGCGGCCACCAGCAGATCGTCGCCCTCGATGGTCGCCAGGCCCGCACGGATTGCGTTGAGGCCGTCATGCAGCGCCTGCACGCGGTCACATTCCTTGACGCGCAGGTTGGCCAGTTCAGTAAAGCGCACCGGGGTGTTGTTGAAGGCGGCGAGCACCGCCAGGGTCGGGATGGCGTCCTGCATCTGCGAGCCCACCACCGTGGCCGGCATGTTCGGGAACTGGGCGATCACTGCCTGGGCCTTGGCGTCCGGCTGGGTGAAATCCTCGGCGGCGACGCCGATGTCGATACGGCCGCCGGTCAATACTTCTGCGGCCCACAAGTAGGTGGCTGCGGAGGCGTCGGGTTCGATCAGGTAATCGTGGGCGGTGTAGCCGGTCGCGGCCACGCGCCAGGTGCTGTCGTCGACGGCTTCAACCTGAGCGCCGAAGGCACGCATGCAATCGAGGGTCAGGTCCACATAGCCACGGGCACCGATGTCCTTGCCGGTCAATGCGACTTCAATCGGCGCTTCGCCGCAGGCTGCGAGCATCAGCAGCGCCGATACATATTGGCTGGACAGCCCGCCATCGATCTCGAAGCGCTTGGCCTGGACCTTGCCCACGCCGTGCACGGTCACCGGTGGGCAGCCGGTCGGGCTGTCGACCCGGATGCCGTGCTGGCCGAGGGTGGCGAGCAGTGGCCCGATCGGGCGCTTTTGCATGTAGTCGTCGCCGTCCAGTACCACGGTGCCTTCCACGGTGGCGACAGCGGCGGTGAGAAAGCGCATGGCGGTGCCGGCATTGCCGAGGAACAGCGGTTGCGCCGGCCATTGCAGTTTGCCCTGGCCGGTAACCACGAAGGTGGTGTCGTCCGGCTCATCGATGGTCACGCCCATCTGCCGCAGGGCTACCGACATGTGGCGGGTGTCGTCGCTCTTCAGGGCGCCGCTCAAGCGGCTGGTGCCGTTGGCCAGGGCCGCCAGCAGCAGGGCGCGGTTGGTAATGGATTTGGAGCCGGGGGGCGCGACCTTGCCATTGAGAGGAAAGTTGGGCGGTGTAACGGTCACGGTTTTCTGCGAACTCAAGGGACAAGGCTCCTGATCAAGGCGAGGTGGCATGGAGTGGCCGACGGGGCGGACCCGAATAATCGGCCAAAGGTGCGGTGCTTGTCGAGATTTAGCGCTGGCTCAGCCAGTAATCGTGCAGCGCTCGGGCGGCCGGTTCGATTTCGCCGACCTGTTGCTGATGCGCCTGCACATCCAGGTCCGCCGGCAACTCGAAATTATCCTGCTCGGCGCACCAGGAGATTTTTTCGAACTGAACGGCCAGTTCGGCGGGCAGCGCTGGCCAGTTGCCAATGGCGGCGCCACGGATGTAGCCAAAGCACCATTCTTCCGCAAGGGTCACAGACTGGCCGTGGTGTTCTTTTTCATCGAACAGGGCCTTGAATGTCGTGGAATCGCCAGCCAGTTGCGCCGCCAGCGTGTTGAAGTGGCGTACACACAGGTCCAGGAACTGCCCGGCCTCTGCGGGGCTTTCCCAGTCCGGGTGCTGCCCGCCCCAGATTGCCGGGAACCACTCGGCGATCTCCACCTGCGTCGGGCTGGAGACCAAGGCCGTGAAATAACCGTCGAGTTCAGCCAGGTTCAGCACCGAATGGTCGTCGCCGTACTTGAGCAGGGTCTCCTCGATCAGGTCGAAATCGGCGGGGGTGAGGGGCTGGGCGTGCATGGGGCATATCCTTCAAACGTCGAACGCCGCAGTGGGGCGGCTTAAAGCGCCAAGGATGGCGCCTGGCAAGGTTTTTTGCCAGTCCCGCTTTTGGCCGATGCGCCGTTGCCTGGCCTTGTTATAGTTCAGGCCTTATCACTCGCCAGTCAGGGATCACTGCCATGTCCGAATACCAAGCTTTCGTCGTCGAACTCAACGGCAACGTTGCCCATGTGCAGATCAACCGCCCGGAAAAGATCAACGCGATGAACGCGGCGTTCTGGAGCGAAATCATCGATATCTTCCAATGGGTCGAAGACACCGATGCCGTGCGCGCGGTGGTGCTCAGCGGTGCCGGCAAGCACTTTTCTTCCGGTATCGACCTGATGATGCTCGCTTCGGTAGCCAACGAGCTCGGCAAGGATGTGGGCCGTAACGCGCGCGTGCTGCGGCGCAAGATCCTCGAACTGCAAGCCTCGTTCAATGCGGTCGACAACTGCCGCAAGCCGGTGCTGGCAGCGATCCACGGCTATTGCATCGGCGGCGCCATCGACCTGATCAGCGCCTGTGACATGCGCTACGCCGCCGAGGATGCGCTGTTCTCGATCAAGGAAGTCGACATCGGCATGGCCGCCGACGTCGGCACCTTGCAACGCCTGCCGCGCATCGTCGGCGACGGCATGTTGCGCGAACTGGCCTACACCGGTCGTCAGTTCGGCGCCGAAGAAGCGCGCAGCATCGGCCTGGTCAATCGCGTGTATGCCGACTCGACCAGCCTGTTGGCGGGCGTCATGGCCATCGCCCATGAAATCGCCGCCAAGTCGCCGATTGCCATCACCGGCACCAAGGCGATGATCAGCTATATGCGCGACCACAGCATCAATGACGGCCTGGAATACGTTGCCACCTGGAACTCGGCTATGTTGCAATCCAACGACCTGCGCGTGGCCATCGCGGCCCATATGAGCAAACAGACACCCGAATTCGTGGATTGATTGATATGACCCCAGGCTGGATTACCACAACGCTGCTGGACAACGACGCCGCCGGCGGCTGGGCCGTGGCCCGCAGCCGCGATGGCTTTTTGCACGATGCCAACGGGCCGCTGTTCCCCCGCGAATGGCTCAAGCGCCAGGACCTGTCGGTCTTTGCCGAGCACGGCATCGGGCATCTTGATGGCGAGCCGGTGTACCTGCTCGAAGTCAACGCTGCTGCCCAGGTGCCGGGCTGCAGCTGGCAGGGCCTGCGCGGCTTTATGCTGCAAGGCGATCACACGCTGTACAAAGTGCTGGGTTATGCCGCACAGATCGGCACCTGGGCGCGCGAGCATCGCTTCTGCGGCAGTTGCGGCCAGGCCATGGTCCAGGTGCCACGGGAACGGGCGATGTACTGCCAAGCCTGCGACCTGCGCAGCTATCCACGGATTTCGCCGAGCATGATCGTGCTGGTGACCCGTGGCGATGAAATCCTGCTGGCGCGCTCGCCACGCTTTGTCACCGGGGTCTACAGCACCCTGGCCGGCTTCGCCGAGCCGGGTGAGTCGGCTGAAGACTGCCTGATCCGTGAGGTGCGCGAGGAAGTGCAGGTCGAGGTGAAGAACCTGCAGTATATGGGCAGCCAGTGCTGGCCGTTCCCGCATTCGATGATGCTGGGCTTTCATGCCGAGTATGCCGGTGGCGACATCGTGCCCCAGGCCGACGAAATCGAAGATGCGCAGTGGTTCAATATCCACGACCTGCCGCCGTTGCCGGCGTCACGCTCGATTGCGCGTTACCTGATCGACCTCTATGTGGCGCGCCGCCTAGGCCACGCTGAACCAGTGCTGCCAGGCTAGGCGCACGGTCAGGCCGAGCACCACGGTGATGAACACCGGGCGAATGAACTTGGCGCCGCCGCTGATGGCGCTGCGAGCGCCAAAGAATGCGCCGCCCATCACCGAGATGCCCATCGCCAGGCCGACGATCCAGTCCACCGAACCGTTGATGATGAACACCGTCAATGCCGCCGCGTTGCTGACGAAGTTCATGCTGCGCGCCACGCCGCTGGCCTTCACCAGGTCGATCGGGTGCAGCAGCATCGTGCTCACGGTCCAGAACGCGCCGGTGCCTGGCCCGGCTACGCCGTCGTAGAACCCCAGGCCGAAGCCCTGGGTGGCCTGCCATTTCTTCTTGATGGGTGCCTCGGCGTCCAGCGGCGCCTTGGGCGTGCCGCCGAACAGCAGGTACACCCCGCAGGCGAACACGATCACCGGCAGCATCTTGTTCAGGGTTTCGGCGGGCAAATAGTGCGCGACCACGGCGCCGGTCAGCGCACCGATCAACGTACCGACGATGGCATGCACCCATTGGCGCGGGTGGAACAGCTTGCGGCGGTAGAAGGTAAAGCTGGCGGTAGCCGAGCCAAAGGTGGAACTGAGCTTGTTGGTGCCCAGCACCAGGTGCGGTGGCATGCCGGCGGTAAGCAGGGCAGGGGTGGTGAGCAGGCCGCCGCCGCCGGCGATGGCGTCGATGAAACCGGCAACAAAGGCCACGACGGCGAGAATGGCGAGGGTGGTCAGGTCAACGCTGAGTTCGAAGGGCATGGGCAGGGCTTATTGTTGGCGGGGCTGCTGGGAAGGCCGCCATCTTACCCCCCGGATGTACGCAAAACCAAATGTGGGAGGGGGCTTGCCCCCGATGGCGGCCTGAGGGCCGACCAGGATGTTGGATTGGACCGGGTACATATCCATTATTTAGGTAACGCCTGCTTAGGGTTCCGCCCTGACGGCGGCTCACTTTTGAAAAGCGCAAAAGTAAGCAAAACGCTCTTGCCCCACCACTCGGCACCTCGCCTAGGCTCGGTGTGCCCTCTCTCCGGCTTGAATCCGTGGGCCGCCGCAATGGGCCATCCCTGGCCCAGTGCGGCTAACCCGGCGTCCTGCCGGGTTACCCACGGATTCAAGCCTGCGTTCGGCCAGCGTGGTTTAACGGGGCGCCTGAGATCAAAAGCAGATCAAGATCAAGAGCGACTCGCTTCGCATCGTGGTTACGGTTGAGCGCTACAGAGTTGTGTAGATATCTATGGCCATCGGGGGCAAGCCCCCTCCCACATTTTGATCCTGGGTGCTGGGTTATTTATGGGTGCCCAGCCATTCCAGCGCCGTGCGCCAGATGCAGATGCCCAGAAAGTAGGCCGACATCAGCGACCACAGCCCGAATGTCCACGGGTTGGTGTTCGGATAATCCACCACCATCAGGAAGCTGCACAGCAACCAGATCGTGGTCACCGCGATATTGATCGGCATGAAGCGCTTGACCCGGAACGGGTGCAGGAACTTCATCGGCGTCACGGTCAGCAGCGCCAGGCCGATCACGGTCAGCAGGGTGACCCATGCGTCCGGCTGGATGATGTACACGCACAGGGCCACCACATTCCACGCCGCCGGGAAGCCGACGAAATAGTTGTCCTTGCTCTTCATGTTCACGTTGCAGAAACAGAACAGCGATGACACCAGGATCACCGACACCGCAAACAGGTGGGTAAATTCCGGCAGGTCGATATAGCGGTAGATAAACAGTGCCGGGATGAACACGTAGGTGAGGTAATCGATCACCAGGTCCAGTACCGAGCCGTCAAAGCTGGGCAACACCGTGCTGACGTTGACCCGTCGCGCCAGGGAGCCGTCGAGGCCATCGACCACCAGGGCCAGGCCCAGCCACAGCAGGCAGGCCTTGGGTGAGTTTTCGAGCAGCGCCAGGGTGGCCAGGAATGCCAATACCACGCCCGTGGCGGTGAAGCCGTGGGCGCCCCAGGCTTTGATTCTGGCTACATGCAGGGTCGATATCACGGGCGGTTCTCCAAAGGATCAAACGGGGCAGCCGACAGCGTAACGCCGTCGAGTCTGGCCGGGGAATGCAGGTATCGACCGGGAAGGCGGGGATAAGGTTCACCACCCGGCGTATGGCTTAGCGTAGCAAGCGCAGCAAGTTTCGGCATCAGCCCTGGCGAAACACCAGGGCCTTCAAGCCACTTTGAGGGTCGATATCCGGGAATTCCGGCGGGTTTTCCAGGCGTTCTACAAAGCGCAGGCCCGCTGCCTCGCGGCTGACGCCGTCGATCAGGAAGTCTTCGCCGAACGCCGGATCGTTCATGCACGCCAGCACCGTGCCGTGGGGCGTGAGCAAGTCCGGCAGGCGACGCAGCACGCGCTGGTAGTCCTTGGTCAGCAGGAAGCTGCCTTTCTGGAAGGACGGCGGGTCGATGATCACCAGGTCATAGGGGCCGCTGTGGGTGACCTTGGCCCAGGACTTGAACAGGTCGTGGCCCAGAAAGGTCACCTTGCTCAAGTCGTGACCATTGAGGCGATGGTTGTCGCGCCCACGGCTCAGGGCGCCACGGGCCATGTCCAGGTTCACCACATGCTCGGCGCCGCCTTCGACAGCGGCCACGGAAAACCCGCAGGTGTAGGCAAACAGGTTAAGCACGCGCTGGCCTTTGGCCTGCTCGCGCACCCAGTTGCGGCCGTAGCGCATGTCGAGAAACAGGCCGCTGTTCTGCTTTTTACCCAGGTCGATCAAGTAGCGCAGGCCGCCTTCGGTAATGGTCAACTCGTCGAGGGCGTCACCGACCAGCCACTCGGTGGTGCTTTGCGGCAGATAGCGGTGTTGCAGCGCTACGGTATGGGCGCCGCAACCGGCCCAGTCGATCTGCAACAACAGCTGCTTCAAGGCCTGCAGATGCTCGGTCTCCTTGAACAGCGCCACCAGCACCACGCCTTGCAGCCAGTCCACCGTCAGTTGCTCAAGGCCCGGCCAGCAGCGGCCACGGCCGTGGAACAGGCGGCGGGTTTCAGCGGGTGGGGTGGCCAGGGCAGTGAGCAGATGGGCGTGCAGGGTAGCGAGTGCGTCTGGGGTCATCGGTGAGCGTCAGTCGTTGAGCGGGCGGCATTTTAAACACAATTGTGCGTCAGAGCGTGGCGATCAGGGCTGGGCCAAAGGTTTCGCGCAGAAAAACCGGGGCAATGTAGCGCTCGTAATGGGCTTCGGACAGCAGGAAAAACTCGCGGTCAATCGCATCGCGCAAGTCGGTGAGGGGACGCTCGCGAAACTCCGGCAGCAACGCCAGACCATAGGCGTCCAGGTTCGACATGACCCGCGCACCCCGGGCAATCAACTGGTACGCCCAGCAATACGGCGACTGCTGCGGCATGAAGCGAATCTTGCGGTCCTCCAGTTGCTGGCGCAGGCGCTGCGGGTCGAAGACTTCCAGCTTGCTGCTCATCACCTGCACCAGCAACTGCTCCAGGCGTAGCCACACCGCGTGCTTTTCCTCGGCGCTATAGCCGTTCCACTGGATCACCTCATGGTGATAACGCTTGCAGCCTCGGCAGACCAGGTCACCGTAGACGGTGGAACACAGGCCTATGCAGGGTGTCTTGATGGTTTGATTGGGCATAAAAGGCAATTTGCAAAGTTATGGAACGCCGCGTTCACAATGTGGGAGGGAGCAAGTCCCACCCACATGTTGGCACTGTGCTGTTAATCAATCCCAGCTCAGCGCACCGCCGGTCTGGTACTCGATCACGCGGGTTTCGAAGAAGTTTTTCTCTTTCTTCAAATCCATAATCTCACTCATCCACGGGAACGGGTTGGTCGTCCCTGGATACTCTTCTTTAAGACCAATCTGCGACAACCGACGGTTAGCAATAAACTTCAGATAATCCTCCATCATCGCCGCGTTCATACCGAGAACACCGCGAGGCATGGTATCGCGCGCATATTCAATCTCCAGCTGCGTGCCCTGCAGGATCATCTGGGTCGCTTCTTCCTTCATCTCGGCATCCCACAAATGCGGGTTTTCGATTTTGATCTGGTTGATCACATCGATCCCGAAGTTCAGGTGCATCGACTCATCGCGCAGGATGTACTGGAACTGTTCGGCCACGCCGGTCATTTTGTTGCGGCGGCCCATGGACAGGATCTGGGTGAAGCCGCAATAGAAGAAGATGCCTTCCAGCACGCAGTAGTAGGCGACCAGGTTGCGCAGCAGCTCTTTGTCGGTGTCGACGGTGCCGGTTTCGAACTTCGGATCGGAGATCGAGCGGGTGTACTTCAGGCCCCAGGCGGCTTTTTTAGCGACCGATGGGATCTCGTGGTACATGTTGAAGATCTCGCCTTCATCCATGGCCAGCGATTCGATGCAGTACTGGTAGGCGTGGGTGTGGATCGCTTCTTCGAAGGCCTGGCGCAGGATGTACTGGCGGCACTCGGGGTTGGTGATCAGGCGGTACACGGCCAGCACCAGGTTGTTGGCCACCAGGGAGTCGGCGGTGGAGAAGAAGCCGAGGTTGCGCATGACGATGCGACGTTCGTCGTCGGTCAGGCCTTCGGGGTTTTTCCACAGGGCGATGTCGGCGGTCATGTTGACCTCCTGCGGCATCCAGTGGTTGGCGCAGCCGTCGAGGTATTTCTGCCAGGCCCAGTCGTACTTGAAGGGCACGAGTTGGTTGAGGTCGGCGCGGCAGTTGATCATGCGCTTTTCGTCGACGGCGACGCGGGCGGAGGCGCCTTCGAGTTCGGCGAGGCCTTCGGCGACGTCGAGTTTGTCCAGTTCGGCCTTGGCGCGTGCGATGGCGGCGGAGTCATTGGCGGTGACGGCGCGGGCTTCGACGGCGGCAGCAGCGCCGGCTCCGTCGAGGCGGTCCATGTTGGCTTCGGTGGCGTGGCCGGCGTTGGCGCCCTTGGTGGCTACTTCGCCTTCTTCTTCTTTGTCGAATTCGTCCCAGCTCAGCATGACGTGTCGTCTCCTGCGTGAGGGCTCAAAGGTGCCCGTGTGAAACCGGATAGTGGGGTGTTCACACGGCCCTGAGGCCGCGGTGGATCTTAAGGAATCGTTTGTTGCAGCAGCTCGCGCAGGCAAATAAACGGAAATTGCGTAACGGGTACTGCATGAGGCTTGAGGTGCGGAGCGGTAGGTGCAGGCTCCAGCGGAGGCCTCAGGTCTGGCTCTTCATCCCTGTGTAAAGGGATATTGCAGGCCCGATTTACCCGCGCATTATAGGGAAAAAAACGGGTTTGTGTTGTGGCGGATTGTCCCGGTGGGCGGACAAAAAGGTGGATATTTAGGCCAGAGTGAGGGATTACGGGGGGTTGGTGGGTAGGAAGTTTTTGACGGGAGGTGTCGGTATTTTACCGAGGGGGGAAGAGGTGATCAGGTTGTGGGCATTTGCGTTGCTCTGCGACGAGGAGCTCCCTTAAATTGCAGCAGTCAGCTACGTTGGGGAGGCAACTTGTTATGCGCACTGTTTCGATCATTGGGAGTGGAGAGGGTCAGACGATCCATTTGCCAGCGGATATGACTTACGACGGGGTGGATGAGCTGGAAATTCTCAGGGAGGGGGACACAATTATTCTGAGGCCAGTCAGGCCCAGTTGGTTGTCGCTGGTCGATTTGCCTAAGGTGGATGAGGTTTTTTTGCAAGAAAGGAAAGATGTCATTGAGCGTGTGAAGCCCAATTCGGGCGCTTAGAGCGGATTGCAGTGGTGCAGCATCTATCGTCTTCGCGAGCAAGCCCGCTCCCACATTTGATCTGTGGTGCATTCGAGGTGGGTTCTTGGCCGCAAGAACGATTTCCTGCGGCGACCAAGATCCGGGTTAAAGCTAAATAACGAAGTTATTATCCGTTAGAGCAACCATTCCCCATCACATGATAATTAAGAATATGACGCTGACCTTGCGAGTCTTCATATTCCATCTTCACCGGTACTACTTCACACACTTGTGGAATGTCACTCATGGACACTACTTTGGCGACGTCCAGGTGGGTGCTGTAGGTGTAGTCCTCGACAATCGGCGCGTTGCCGCCAGCCAGCTCCGTCGGGGCTTCGTCGGCCAGGGCGGCGGTGGCGCACAGGCTGCTGAGGGCTAATACTACTAAAGCTTTCATTTCTCTACTTACCTTCTTCAGGGCGAAAGGGGTCACGGGGCCCTTGTGAGGCCACGTGTGTCACTTGAAAGTTGGGAAGTTCGGATTAACGTTGCCTTCGTGGGGGCTGTTACGGTGTTAATCACAGTGCCTTGGTTGGCGGAGTTGATTTTAGGCGCCCGAGTTATATTCATATACCCGTGGTTTTGATAAACACTTTTGACGGTTTTTGTAACAATCCCTCGATGGAGGTTTTTTCAGCAGGCCGCCAAGCGCCACAGGACGCGGGCCAGAGCGGGATACCGGCATAGCTGGGCAATTTGTAGGGTCTTGTTACTACCATCGTCGAATGGTTCTATAGGCCTACCCCGGCTACAACAGGGGCCATACAACAACAACTATTGTCACCGAGGTAAGAAAGATGAGTGCGGCTTCCCTGTACCCCGTTCGTCCCGAAGTAGCAGCCAACACGCTGACCGACGAGGCGACCTACAAGGCGATGTACCAGCAGTCGGTGGTCAATCCCGATGGTTTCTGGCGCGAGCAAGCCAAGCGTCTCGACTGGATCAAGCCTTTCACCACGGTGAAGCAGACGTCGTTCGACGATCACCATGTAGACATCAAGTGGTTTGCCGATGGCACCTTGAACGTTTCCTACAACTGCCTGGACCGCCACCTCGCCGAGCGCGGCGACCAGATCGCGATCATCTGGGAGGGCGATGACCCTGCCGAGAGCCGCAACATCACCTACCGCGAACTGCATGAACAAGTCTGCAAGTTCGCCAACGCCCTGCGCGGCCAGGATGTGCACCGCGGCGATGTGGTGACTATCTATATGCCGATGATCCCCGAAGCCGTGGTCGCCATGCTGGCCTGTACCCGCATCGGGGCGATTCACTCGGTGGTGTTCGGTGGTTTCTCGCCGGAAGCCCTGGCCGGTCGCATCATCGACTGTAAGTCGAAGGTCGTTATCACGGCTGACGAAGGCATTCGCGCGGGTAAGAAGATTCCGCTCAAGGCCAACGTCGATGACGCCCTGACCAACCCGGAAACCAGCAGCATCCAGAAGGTCATCGTGTGCAAGCGCACCAATGGCGCGATCAAGTGGAACCAGCATCGCGACATCTGGTACGAAGACCTGATGAAAGTGGCGGGCACCGTGTGTGCGCCCAAGGAGATGGGCGCCGAAGAAGCGCTGTTCATCCTCTACACCTCCGGCTCCACCGGCAAGCCCAAGGGCGTGCAGCACACCACCGGCGGCTATCTGCTGTATGCAGCCCTGACCCATGAGCGCGTGTTCGACTACCGCCCGGGCGAAATCTACTGGTGCACCGCCGACGTCGGCTGGGTCACTGGCCACACTTACATCGTCTACGGCCCGCTGGCTAACGGCGCGACCACGCTGCTGTTCGAAGGTGTGCCGAACTACCCGGATATCACGCGGGTGGCGAAGATCGTCGACAAGCACAAGGTCAACGTCCTCTACACCGCGCCGACCGCGATCCGCGCGATGATGGCGTCGGGCACCGCCGCCTGCGAAGGCGCCGACGGCAGCAGCCTGCGCCTGCTGGGTTCAGTGGGCGAGCCGATCAACCCGGAAGCCTGGGACTGGTACTACAAGAACGTCGGCCAATCCCGTTGCCCGATTGTCGACACCTGGTGGCAGACCGAAACCGGCGGCAACATGATGAGCCCGTTGCCGGGCGCCCATGCGCTCAAGCCGGGTTCGGCCGCGCGTCCGTTCTTTGGTGTGGTACCGGCGTTGGTGGACAACCTGGGCAACCTGATCGAAGGTGCGGCTGAAGGCAACCTGGTGATCCTCGATTCGTGGCCGGGCCAGGCGCGTACGCTGTACGGCGACCATGATCGTTTCGTCGACACCTACTTCAAGACTTTCCGTGGCATGTACTTCACCGGTGACGGTGCGCGACGTGACGAGGACGGTTACTACTGGATCACCGGGCGTGTAGACGACGTGCTCAACGTGTCCGGCCACCGCATGGGCACCGCCGAGATCGAAAGCGCCATGGTCGCCCACCCGAAAGTCGCGGAAGCGGCGGTGGTGGGGGTGCCGCATGACATCAAGGGGCAGGGCATTTATGTCTACGTCACCTTGATCGGCGGCGAAGAGCCCAGCGAGCAATTGCGCCTGGAGTTGAAGAACTGGGTGCGCAAGGAGATCGGCCCGATTGCTTCGCCGGACGTGATCCAGTGGGCGCCGGGCTTGCCGAAGACGCGCTCGGGGAAAATCATGCGGCGCATTCTGCGCAAGATTGCCACGGCTGAATATGACGGGCTGGGGGATATCTCCACCCTGGCCGACCCGGGGGTGGTTGCGCAGTTGATTGAGACGCACAAGACCATGAACGTCGCGTAAGGCGGGGTAGGTGGGACAAAGCCCCATTCGGTGCAGGCCGGGTGGGGCTTTTTTATGGGATCTTGCACACAGTGAAGATCCCTTGTGGGAGGGGGCTTGCCCCCGATGGCAGTGGGTCAGTGGAGCATGTATCGGCTGGCACACCGCTATCGGGGGCAAGCCCCCTCCCACATTTGGATTGCATTTCAAGGCGTGTGCAGAGGGTGGTCTGACAGACCCGCATAACCAACAAGCCAATAAATATCGATTTGCGCAGTAGGATATTTCTGAATGTTACCGTCGAACGCAAATGTGTAACCCTGCGCCCTGGCATGAGGCGAACGGCTACATCCGCGCCCCGAAAAATCGCGTTTCAGACACCCCCGCAAATAAGATTAAACGCCACACTTGCCGTGCCAGAAGGGTTTGCGAATAATAGGCCCGCAATTTGCAGCATTAGCTGGTTTAATATCTTTTGTCTCTGCATAAAATCCAGAGGCTGTCAATGGGCTGGAACCGCTTTCTCGGTGCTTCTGTAAATTGTTGTCGCATTGAGGAAATATCGGCTTTCCGCCTGTCGTTAGAATGCCGATCACTCGCTCGTCGTCGCTGGCACTCTCTGGCGCAGGACGCTGCAACGCTATTCGGTTTCACCTTCGCCGCATCGTGGGCCATGGCTCATACTGCTGTTTTGCCCTATACCGATGGAGTCCCAAGATGAAGAAACTCGTGCTGTTGGGCGCCCTGGCGCTGTCCGTGCTGTCCATGCAGGCTTTCGCCGAAGGCAAGCCACTGAAGATTGGTATTGAAGCCGCTTACCCTCCGTTTGCCTCGAAGGCGCCGGATGGCAGCATCGTCGGTTTTGACTACGACATCGGCAACGCCCTGTGCAAGCAGATGGACGTGAAGTGCACTTGGGTCGAGCAGGAATTCGACGGCCTGATCCCGGCGCTGAAAGTGCGCAAGATCGACGCGATCCTGTCGTCCATGTCCATCACGGAAGACCGCAAGAAGTCTGTCGACTTCACCAACCGCTACTACCTGACGCCGGCGCGCCTGGTGTTGAAGGAAGGCACCACGGTCAGCGACAGCCTGGATGAACTCAAGGGCAAGAAGATTGGTGTGCAGCGCGGTTCGATCCACGATCGTTTCGCCAAGGAAGTGCTGGCTCCCAAAGGCGCCACGGTTGTGCCTTACAGCTCGCAGAACGAAATCTACCTGGACGTGGAAGCCGGTCGCCTCGACGGCACCGTGGCTGACGCCACCCTGTTGCAGGAAGGTTTCCTCGACACCCCCGCCGGCAAAGGCTACGCGTTCACCGGCCCATCGTTCACCGACGTCAAATACTTCGGCGACGGCGTAGGCATCGCGGTACGCAAGGGCGACCAGGAAAACCTGGACCGTATCAACGCCGCTATCGCAGCGATCCGTGCCAACGGCGAGTACAAGAAAATCCAGGACAAGTACTTCAACTTCGACATTTACGGGCCTGAAGCCAAGTAAATCGTCGCAGCTGTCTGTCTGAAATGGCGCAAGCAACAGAACACTCTGAAGTTTGCGCCATTTTTTCATCCCCCTTTTCGAGGACCTGAATCATGTTGAAAGGCTACGGGGCCGTTATCCTCGATGGCGCATGGTTGACGCTTCAGCTCGCCTTGTCGTCCATGGCCCTGGCCATTGTTCTGGGTCTGATCGGGGTCGCGTTACGCCTGTCGCCGGTGCGCTGGTTGGCCTGGCTGGGTGACTTGTACTCCACGGTGATCCGCGGGATCCCCGACCTGGTGCTGATCCTGCTGATTTTCTACGGCGGTCAGGACCTGCTCAACCGCGTCGCGCCGCTGCTCGGCTACGACGACTATATCGACCTGAACCCCCTGGCCGCCGGTATCGGCACCCTGGGTTTCATCTTTGGCGCCTACCTGTCGGAAACCTTCCGCGGCGCCTTCATGGCCATTCCCAAGGGCCAGGCTGAAGCCGGCCTGGCGTATGGCATGAGCAGCTTCCAGGTGTTTTTCCGGGTGATGGTGCCGCAGATGATTCGGCTGGCGATCCCCGGTTTCACCAACAATTGGCTGGTTCTGACCAAGGCGACTGCGCTGATTTCAGTGGTGGGCCTGCAAGACATGATGTTCAAGGCCAAGCAGGCGGCCGACGCCACCCGCGAGCCTTTTACCTTCTTCCTCGCAGTGGCGGCGATGTACCTGGTGATTACCAGCGTGTCGTTGCTGGCCCTGCGCTACCTTGAGAAGCGCTACTCGGTAGGCGTAAGGGCGGCTGATCTATGATCTTCGACTACAACGTCATCTGGGAGGCCATGCCGCTGTACCTCGGCGGCCTGCTGACCACCCTCAAACTGCTCGCCATTGCGCTGTTCTTCGGCCTGCTCGCCGCTTTGCCCCTGGGCCTGATGCGCGTGTCCAAGCAGCCGATCGTCAATGGTGCGGCGTGGCTGTACACCTATGTGATTCGCGGCACGCCGATGCTGGTGCAGCTGTTTTTGATCTACTACGGGCTGGCCCAGTTCGAAGCGGTGCGGGAAAGCTTCTTGTGGCCGCTGCTGTCCAGCGCTACGTTCTGTGCGTGCCTGGCGTTTGCGATCAACACCAGCGCCTACACCGCCGAGATCATCGCCGGCAGCCTCAAGGCCACGCCCAATGGCGAGATCGAAGCGGCCAAGGCCATGGGCATGTCGCGCTACAAGCTGTACCGCCGCATCCTGTTGCCTTCGGCCCTGCGCCGCGCGCTGCCGCAGTACAGCAACGAAGTGATCATGATGCTGCAGACCACCAGCCTGGCCTCCATCGTCACCCTGATCGATATCACCGGTGCCGCGCGCACGGTGAACGCCCAGTATTACCTGCCGTTCGAAGCCTATATCACCGCCGGTGTGTTCTACCTGTGCCTGACATTCATCCTGGTGCGCCTGTTCAAGTTGGCCGAGCGCCGCTGGCTGAGCTACCTGGCTCCACGGAAGCATTGATATGGAACGTATCGATCACCTGTTGCCCTGGGGTCACCTGGGCTGTGAACGCCAGCTGAGCGTGTTTCGTTTCGGCAGTGGCGAGCGCAAGGCGTATATCCAGGCCAGCCTGCATGCCGATGAATTACCCGGCATGCGCGCGGCCTGGGAGCTGAAAAAGCGCCTCAGCGAACTGGAACAGCAAGGCGCGCTTAACGGCGTGATCGAGTTGGTACCGGTGGCCAACCCGATGGGCCTGGGCCAGTTGCTGCAAGGCAGCCATCAGGGCCGTTTCGAGGTGGGCAGCGGCAAGAATTTCAACCGCGATTTCGTTGAGCTGAGCGAGCCGGTCGCCGAGCGGCTGCAAGGCAAGCTGGGCGATGACCCCCATGCCAATGTGCGCATGATTCGCCAGGCCATGAGCGATGTGCTCACGGCCTTGCCCGCGCCGAGCAGCCAGTTGCAAGGCATGCAACGTATCCTGCTCAGCCATGCCTGCACCGCCGACGTGGTGCTCGACCTGCATTGCGACGCCGAGGCCGCGCTGCACATGTACGCACTGCCCCAGCACTGGCCGCAGTGGCGTTCGCTGTCGGCGCATTTGCATGTGAAGGTCGGCCTGCTCGCGGAAGATTCCGGCGGCAGTTCGTTTGATGAAGCCTGTTCGTTGCCCTGGCTGCGTTTGTCGCGCACGTTCCCCGACGCGCAGATTCCACTGGCCTGTCTGGCGACGACGCTGGAGTTGGGGGGCCAGGCTGACACCGGCCGCGATGAAGCGATCTTCCACGCTGAAGGCATCCTGGCGTTTCTGGCCGAGCAAGGCCTGATCAAGGGCGAATGGCCGGCACCGCAACACGAAGCGTGCGAAGGCATGCCGTTCGAAGGCACCGAATTGCTGTTCGCTCCCCACGCCGGGGTGATCAGTTACCTGCGTAAGGCCGGTGACTGGGTCGAGCAGGGCGACCCCATTTTTGAAGTGATTGATCCCCTGGCCGACCGCGTGAGCATTATCTGCGCGGGTACGTCCGGGGTGTTGTTTGCCGTTGAACGGCTGCGTTATGCCCAAGCGGGTTTCTGGCTGGCCAAGGTGGCGGGGCGCGAAGCGCTGCGTCACGGGCGCTTGCTCAACGACTGACCACCTGTTTTTGTGAGAACCGACCGCATGTACAAGCTTGAAGTCCAAGACCTGCATAAACGCTATGGCAGTCATGAAGTGCTCAAGGGCGTGTCCCTGGCCGCCGCAGCTGGTGATGTGATCAGCATCATCGGCTCCAGTGGTTCGGGCAAAAGTACGTTTTTGCGCTGCATCAACCTGCTGGAGCAGCCCCACGCCGGCAAGATCCTGCTCAACAACGAAGAGCTGAAACTGGTCGCGACCAAAGACGGCGCGATGAAGGCCGCCGACCCCAAACAACTGCAGCGCATGCGTTCGCGCTTGTCCATGGTGTTCCAGCATTTCAACCTGTGGTCGCACATGACCGCGATTGAAAACGTGATGGAAGCGCCGGTGCATGTGCTGGGCGTGTCGAAGAAAGAAGCCCGTGAAAAGGCCGAGCACTACCTGGCCAAGGTCGGCGTGGGCCATCGCAAGGATGCGTTCCCCGGCCACATGTCCGGCGGCGAGCAGCAGCGCGTGGCCATTGCCCGTGCCCTGGCGATGGAACCTGAGGTGATGCTGTTCGACGAACCGACGTCGGCGCTCGACCCCGAGTTGGTCGGTGAAGTGCTCAAGGTGATGCAGGACCTGGCCCAGGAAGGCCGCACCATGGTGGTGGTGACCCATGAAATGGGCTTTGCCCGTGAGGTGTCGAACCAGTTGGTGTTTCTGCATAAAGGCATTGTCGAAGAGCGCGGCAACCCGCGCGAAGTGCTGGTGAACCCGCAGTCCGTACGGTTGCAGCAGTTCCTCTCCGGCAGCTTGAAATAGTCCTTTGCTGTTGGAGCTGCTTTATGTAGGAGGGGGCAAGCCCCCTCCCACATTTGATCACCATTGTTTTTGAGATTTGTGTCGGTTTACCGGCTAGCATTGGCCTCTGTCTTCATTACCGTTACTCGCTTCGGATAGCACTCCATGACCGCCCATAAAATTGGTTTCCTGATTTGGCCCAGCACAAAAGCACTCACGCTTGCGCTGGCTGAGGAGGCCTTGCGCGTTGCTCAGCGGGTGCATCCGGAGGTGGTCTACGAGTTATCGTTTCTACAGGCCGAGCCGCAAACCGAAGGGGCCTGGCAGTTGCCCGGCGAGCCGTGGGCCGGCAAGTTGGACGGCTTTCAGAAACTGTTCCTGCTGGCGGACGAGCCGCCCACCGTCATCGCTTCCCAGCTCAGCACTGCGCTCAAGCAACTGGTCCGGGCAGGGTGTGTGATCGGTGGATTATCGGCGGGCGTGTACCCGCTGGCCCAGCTCGGCTTGCTCGACGGCTATCGCGCCGCCGTGCACTGGCGCTGGCAGGACGATTTTGCCGAGCGCTTCCCCAAGGTCATCGCCACCAGTCATCTGTTTGACTGGGACCGTGATCGCCTGACCGCTTGCGGCGGCATGTCGGTGCTCGATCTGCTGCTGGCGGTACTCGCGCGTGACCACGGCGCCGAACTGGCCGGCGCGGTCTCCGAAGAACTGGTGGTAGAGCGCATCCGTGAAGGCGGCGAGCGCCAGCGCATCCCCTTGCAGAACCGCCTGGGTTCCAGTCATCCGAAACTGACCCAGGCTGTTCTATTGATGGAAGCGAATATCGAAGAACCGCTGACCACCGATGAAATCGCCCAGCACGTGTGCGTGTCCCGACGACAACTGGAACGCATCTTCAAGCAATACCTCAACCGCGTCCCCAGTCAGTATTACCTGGAGCTGCGCCTGAACAAGGCCCGCCAGATGCTGATGCAAACCAGCAAGTCGATCATCCAGATCGGCCTGTCGTGCGGCTTTTCCTCGGGGCCGCACTTCTCCAGCGCCTACCGTAACTTCTTCGGCGCTACGCCGCGCGAAGACCGCAACCAGCGCCGCAGCAGCAGCCCGTTTGAATTGTCGTCGGTACCGTCCGAGCGCGGTTGATCGACCTCAGTCTTCGTCGGGGACAGGCCTGGCCACTACCAGGGGTCTGCCTTGATTGTCCACGGTGGCGGCCGCCACCTGGAAGTCCACGCCCGTGCGCTGATAGTACTGACGCAAGCGCAGCAGGCTTTGCGCCGACAGGGGGTTGCCGCTCAAATCGCTGTCGCCATTGAAGGCTGCCGAGGTCTCCAGCAAGTCCGCCGGTATCTCCTGGATGGCGTTGTTGCTCAAGTCCAGCGTTTGCAGTTGATCCAGGCCAAAGACGCCCTGCGGAACTTCGTTCAGTGCCGCGTTGCTCAAGTGCAGCGAGGTCAGTTCACGCAATGAGCTGATGTCAGGGGTAAGGCCCAAGGGGTTGTTGCTCAGATTGACGAACTCAAGTTCGGTGAGGGCGGTCAGCCTGCCACGGGTTTCGGGGGTCAATCGGATCGCGCATTCGGTCATGTCCAGCGTGGAAAGCTTGGGCATGCGCTGGAGCGCCTCGGGCAGGGCGCCCAGGGAGCATTTGCTGAGCCTGAGTGTTTGCAGGTGGGTGAAGCTGCGCAACATCGTGTCGACGCCGGTCGTGGTGCCGTTCCCGTCCAGTTGGAGCAAGGTCACGTGGTCGAAGTTGGCGTTCAATGCTGGTAAATCGCCCATCACCGGAGTGTCGAGTATGACTTGATGGGTGAGCTCATCGTCCAGGCTGTCTTCATCCTCGGGGCTTTCTCGTCGCCAGGCCTGTTCCAGCAGTGTCTTGAAGTTGCGTCGCCTCAGTTGGTCCTGGGCACGGGTTTGTTCGTCAATGGGCACATCCAGGATCGGATGGCGGTCCGGAACGGCCTGCACCCACAGTTGCAGGTCATTGCCTAGTTGTTCGTACTCGGCCGCCAGGTGCGTCAGCGTTGGGTCCACTGCCGCCAAGTCGCCGGGCAGGTGGAAGATGAAACGGTCTGCCTCGGTGTCGAGGAACGAGGGGTATAGCTGCTGCGTGCGCCGGCGTTGGGCCACGGGTGCCTGGGCGGCGAAGCTTTCGCCGGTGCGCTGGCAGTAGCGTTTGATCGACTCCAGGGCCTGGGGTGCCAAGGGGTTTTCCGACAGGTCCAGGCCACTGGTGCTCGAGGCCGGCATGGAAAACAGCGCGTCGGGCAGTTGCTCGATAGCGTTTTTGCTCAAGTTGATCGACTGGCGTGGCGGGTCGCCCAGCAGGCTCTGGGGGACCTGCGTCAATCCGGTGTCCTTGAGTGAAATGCTGCTCAGTCTGGGCAAGTGACTGAAGTCCGGGGTGTTTACCAGTGGATTGTGATCCAGGTTCAGGTATTCGAGGCGGCTCATGCCTTGCAACTTCGCGGCGCTGGCGGGGCTCAGTGCTATCGAGCAGCGTGGCAGTCCCAGTACGGTCAGTGCCGGCAGGTTGAACACCGGTGCCGGCATGTCGCCGAGCGCAACGTTTTCGAGGTGCAGGATGCTCAAGGCCGGGAAGCTGTCGATCAAGGCCGACGATTGCATTGGGCCGCCATTGCCTTTGATGGTCAGTGAGCCAACATGCTTGAAGCGCGCGCTCAGCGTGGGCAACTCGCCCGCCAGTGTTGCGGGGATTTCCAGGGCATGGACGAATTGAGTGTCCTGGGGGATTTCCCTGCGCCAGCTTCGTTCAAGCAAGGCGTTAAGCTGGCTGCGCCGGGTGGCTTCCGGGGGCGGCAGCTGCGGTTGTTGCGCCCAATGGTTGAGTTCTGACTGCAGCGTACCCAATTCCCCCGCCAATCTTGCCAGCTCGCGCTTACCCGCTTCCAGATCGCCCGGGAGACTGTAGATAAGCTGGTTGATCTGGTTGATGTCCAGCGAGGGGTACAGCTGTTGTGCGTCACGCACATCTACCGCTGGCGCATTGGCCTCCCAGTAGGTGCCATGTTGCTGGTAGTAGGCTTTAACGCGCTCGAGCGTGGCCGATGACAGCGGGTTGTCAGACAGGTCGAAGGCAACGCTGGTATGTGAGGGCAGTTCGAACAGCGCCTCAGGTAATTCGCTGATCCGGTTGCCGCTGAGAAAGGCCGCGCTCAGGTCGTTGCGGGTGAGCATGCCGGGAGGGAGGCGATCAATGCCGGTTTCGGACAGGTCCAGGGTGTTCAACTCGTTCATTGCTTCGACGCTGGGCACCCGGCCCAAAGGGTTCTTATGCAGGTCCAGGGTTTGCAGTTGGGTCATTGAGGCGAGCCGGGCCTGGCTGTTGGGCGTCAGGGTGACACCGCAGTCGCTCAGGCTCAGTACGTTCAGGTTGTGCATCTGAAACACGACCGGCGGCACGCTGCCCAAGGGAATACTGTCAACGCTCAGATGGCGCAGGCGGGGAAAGAGGGCCAGAAACCCGGCGGCGCCCTGTGTGTGGTGGCTGCCTGAGAGGGTCAGCATCGAGACGTGATCGAAGTTGGCCGATAGCCGTGGAAGTTCGCCGCGAATGTGATAGTGAAGGTTCAGCCGGTAGCCGTCGCGCGCAGGGTCTTCGAAGTAATCATCAACGGGCAGCTCCCGGCGCCAGCAGCGTTTGAGTTCAGTGGCAATGAGTTCGCGATTGCGTTGCTCGTACTGGCGCTGGCGCAGGCTGAGCAGGGAGCCGTTTGCGGGGTCTTGAAGCGGGATATTGCGTTGCCAGGTACTGAGGTCACGTTCCAGTTGGCGGTATTCGATGCCCAGCGCTTCCAGGCCCGCGAGCGCGCCACCTGTCTGTGAGTGCAAGTGGTTCACCAGCGTGGTCAATGGGTGTTCGCGAAGTTCGGGGTACAGGGCGCGCGCGCGGTCCAGCAGGCTCGGCGGGCCCAGCGGTGCCGGTGCCTGGGCACGGTAGCCGTTGTCGCTGCCTAACAGGCGCAGGGTTTCCGTGACGCTCTGCGGTTTGATATCAGGCGTGAGCAGCACACGCAGTTCATCGCGGGGCAATGAATGTTGCCGCAGGCGCCTCTTGAGTTCGCCGCCCTGGTGAATCCGCAGGTCGAGCTGATCGCGTTGTTGATCGGGCAGTGCACTCAAGATGGCCGAATACAGGTCTGTTTCACTCGAAAGCTCGCCCTGTTCGTCGCAGGGGATGTAGCGCCCTGCTTCAGTGCGCACCAGTGTGCGGTGAATGGGCGCATCAGTCGGGCCGATCTGCAGCCAGGTGGGGCCGGTCGGCGAGTGATGGCGAGCGTCGAGCCGTATCTCGCTCGACCAGCCCGGCAGAAGGCGCAGGCTGTTCAATTCAAGGCGATCGGTGTCGAGGGCGCGCGGTGCGTCCAGATGCTGCCCCTCGTAGGCGCGATTGACCCGGACTTCGCTCACTGCGGTGCGTGCCAGTTCGGCCAGGCGTGGCGGGGTGTTGCCGTCATGCAGGAGCGCAAGCTCGGCGCCGGTCATTTGGTTCACCAGGGTTTGCGCAACGCTTGCGGGCAATTCAGGTGTGGTGCTGAGCAATTGTTGGGTAAGGGGGGCGGTGGAGGCCCGCAGCGGTGCATAGCGCGATTCGAACAACGCGCTGCGCTGACGCTCGGCAATATCGGCCAGGCTATGGCGCAGCAGGCGGCTGCGGTTTTCCAGGCTCAGCTCGGGGTCGCTGGCGCGTTCATCGAATTGGGCGCGAATTTCCTCGGGGCTCAGCCCACGCAAGACGGTTTTGAGCAAGTCGCCGTTTTCCAGCTGGGCTTCGTGTACCTGGATCACCGGCACGTTCCTGTCGCCGAACGCCCAGGCGATCTGGCCCTTGTCATCGATGATGCGCAAGGCTTTGGTACGCGGCCATGGCCCGTGGGTGGTCAGCAACTGCAAGGTGTCTTGAGGGTCGATCTGGTGATGCACCGCCGGGTCGTCGCTGCGCAGCTGCTCGATCAGCCGTTGGAGGCTGCGGTCGATGCGCAGGCGGCTCAAGGTATCGTCCAGCAGGGGCGACAGGCGTTCGCTGTTGACGTGCATCTTGCGCACGGCGTCTTCGGGAACGCCGCTGATGTCCAGGGCCAGTTCCCGGTCCGCCTCGCTCAGTGCCTGGGCACTGTGCCCCAGCCGACGCAACAGCGTAGGTCTGTCCCACGCCAGCGGTTGTTCAAGCTCGGTATGCCAGGCGCCGGCCTGGTTGTGCCGCACCACGGGGCGGTAGGCTTCAGGACGGCTTGGGTGCTTGATGCGATAGAACTCGCTGTCGGCGTCTTTTTCCACGGAGTACAGCTTGCCTTCATGGGGCAAAATCGATTCCCTGCGCACCTCGTGCAGGCCCAACTCATTGATGCCGATGCGCGGCGGCAAGGCGGATGGATATTCGTAGGGCGCCAGGTCCGGTTTCCAGTAGCGTTGGGCGCCGTTGGCCAGGCTCACCGGTTTGAAGCTGTCGATGTACGCGAGGACGGGTTCGGGCAGCACTTTGCGCAACTCGGCCGGGCCAATCTGGCCGCCCACTGCGAAAGCACCCATTTGCACCAGGGATTCCAGCACGCTCATGAGGTGACCGAAAGCCTCCTTGCCCAGGCCTTCGGCCCAGTCGACGATGCCTTCGAACACGTCCTCAAGCAGTTGATAGGCCATGTAGCCCAGCATCAATTCGCCCAGCCCCGGGACGAAGGGGGCCACCACCATCAGTGCGGCATTGAGGATTGAGGCCGCCACATCGACGAAAGAGTCCCACAGCCGCCAGCGCGCCTCACGATCGACGCTGGCGGTGGAGACCGCCAGCGTGCGGGCGTCGTTGAGGATCTTGTCGAGTTTGCGATGGTACAGGTGCAACCAGGGATCGCCCGTGATGGGCTGGGCATCAAACTGTAGCTTGGGGTCGTCGATGGGCGTGCTGCGCCAGGGCGCCTGGCCGCTGCCCTTGACCGGCGGGTGCCAGGTGATCCGTGCCAGATGCTGGCTCAAGCCGGAAAAAAACACCCCGAGTTGAGCGTGGGGCACGAAGCGGCTGAAAAAGGTTTGGTAGTCGAGGTCACGCAGTTGTCGGGTCAGCTCCTGCTTGAACGCCAGGGGTGACGCATATTCCTTGACGGGGTGCTGCGGATCATCGGGAACATACGCCACCAGGCGTTGCGGCGACCGCGGGCTTTCAAGCTCGGGGGCGAACAGTTGAATGCCCGTCAGCGCAATCCCCATCATGCGTAAATCCTGGCAGCGCAGGCGCGCGCCGTCGAGCCTGGGGTCGGGTGTGCCGGCGATCAAGCTTTCGATCACGTCAGCGTAGTCATCGCTGATATCTGCGTTGATCCGGGCCAATTGCAGGGCTGCCCGTAGAGCGGCTTTCTGGCTGGCATCGACCTTCAGGCGCAAGACCGCAGCGGCCACAGGGTTGGACATGCCCAGCGCTTCGTTGAGGTAGCGGGCGTAGCGGGCGCCGATATCCAGGTCACGGCACAGGCTGGTGAACGCCGGAATTGAAAGCACACGCTTGATCTGCGCCAGGGTGTCGAATTGGCCGCTGGCCGAGGGCTTTGTGATAAAGGTCGAGGCCGGTGCGTAGGCGTCGACCAGGGTTTCCTTGTGTTCGAAATTATGCAGGGCGGCGTCCAATAGCGAGACCGTCCAGGTTCGCGCTGCGCCGGAGCGTATCGAAAACCAGGGGATGTGATCGGGGATGTACAGGCGCAGATAGGTCGCCTCGACATCCAGCACCAGGTTGAAGTCGGCTTTGAGTGCCTGTTCGAGTATCGGCGTGGCGAACGCCTTGATGTCCTGCAGGCTTTGCAACCCCAGGTCTACGCTGTTTTGCGCCTCCCAGTGGGCGCCGGTCAGCCGCGCAAGTGCGGCCCGTTGTTCAGCGCTGCCCTGCAACTGCAGCGGCTGGACGGCTTTGAGCGCCTGGCGTTTGCTGGCAGAGGCATTGCCGAGCCAGGGGGGCAGGGTGCCGGTCAACAGTTGATAGTGGCTGTCAGGCAGGCGGGTATCGGAATAGTCGATGTTCGTCATGGAGCGGGTCCGTGCAAGTCATGAAGGCTTGCAGTTAACCAGCCGGTCCCGGGCGGCGAACTTTAGATAGTTAGCGCGTCGCCACCCTTTCACCGGATATCCTGACGCAAACCTGATGCACCGTTTAAACTGCGCCATTGCGACGCTATTTGTCGCATTGGCGTAAACCCCCGAAAAACGCGGGTTGGCGCTATAAGAAGTTGTCGCTTGGCGACAAGGCCCAGCCGAAAACTGTCCTTACAATCCCTGCATCGCCCGCCAGTTCCAGGCAGGCGTTCCTCTTCAGGAGACTCCGATGTCCGTTGAGCAAGCCCCGGTGCAACGTGCCGATTTCGACCAGGTCATGGTGCCCAACTATGCACCTGCCGCCTTTATTCCCGTGCGTGGCGCAGGTTCGCGCGTGTGGGACCAGGCGGGTCGTGAGTTGATCGATTTTGCCGGCGGCATCGCGGTCAACGTATTGGGCCACGCCCATCCGGCGCTGGTCGGTGCGCTGACCGAACAGGCCAACAAACTGTGGCATGTCTCCAACGTGTTCACCAATGAGCCGGCGCTGCGCCTGGCTCATAAGCTGATCGACGCCACGTTTGCCGAGCGCGTGTTCTTCTGCAACTCCGGCGCCGAAGCCAACGAGGCCGCCTTCAAGCTGGCCCGTCGCGTCGCGTT
Organism: Pseudomonas sp. 34 E 7; assembly: GCF_900005715.1. Lineage (NCBI taxonomy): Bacteria > Pseudomonadati > Pseudomonadota > Gammaproteobacteria > Pseudomonadales > Pseudomonadaceae > Pseudomonas > Pseudomonas sp. 34 E 7. The sequence goes on along the minus strand of NZ_CVTX01000130.1, from coordinate 33,502 downwards.
CGACCGTTTCGGCAGCGAGAAGTACGAGATCATCGCCGCGCTGAACAGCTTCCACGGCCGTACGCTGTTCACCGTCAACGTCGGTGGCCAGTCCAAGTACTCCGATGGTTTCGGGCCGAAAATCACTGGCATCACCCATGTGCCTTACAACGACCTGGCTGCACTGAAGGCCGCTGTGTCGGACAAGACGTGCGCCGTGGTGCTGGAGCCGATCCAGGGTGAGGGCGGTGTATTGCCGGCCGAACTGACTTACCTGCAAGGCGCCCGCGAACTGTGCGACGCCCACGACGCGCTGTTGGTATTTGACGAAGTGCAAACCGGCATGGGCCGCAGCGGTCACCTGTTCGCCTACCAGCATTACGGCGTGACGCCGGACATCCTCACCAGCGCCAAGAGCCTGGGCGGCGGTTTCCCGATTGCCGCGATGCTCACCCGTGAAGACCTGGCCAAGCACCTGGTGGTCGGCACCCACGGCACCACCTATGGCGGCAACCCGCTGGCGTGCGCGGTGGCGGAAGCCGTGATCGACGTGATCAACACCCCCGAAGTGCTGGCCGGCGTGAATGCCAAACACGCGCTGTTCAAGGCGCGCCTGGAGCAGATCGGCACGCAATACGGCATCTTTACGCAAGTGCGCGGCATGGGCTTGCTGATCGGTTGTGTGCTCAGCGATGCATTCAAAGGCAGGGCCAAGGACGTGTTCAACGCCGCCGAGAAAGAGAACCTGATGATCCTGCAAGCCGGCCCGGACGTGCTGCGCTTTGCGCCAAGCCTGGTGGTGGAAGAGGCGGACATCAAGGAAGGCCTGGACCGTTTTGAACGTGCTGTGAAGACGTTGACCCAAGCCTGATAGCAACACATTTGGCAGGTCGGACCGTTTCCAAATGTGGGAAGGGGCTTGCCCCCGATGGCGGTGGATCAGTCCCCTGATTTATCAACTGACACACTGCTATCGGGGGCCAGCCCCCTCCCACGTGGGATCTGTGTGAACTCAGTTCCCGTGTCCGGTATTTTTTCCTATGAGTTTTTCGAGTTAAGGAGTGACACCATGCTGGTGATGCGCCCCGCGCAAATGGCTGATCTGGGCGAGGTACAGCGTCTGGCTGCGGACAGCCCGATTGGTGTGACTTCCTTGCCGGATGATGTGGAACGCCTGAGCGACAAGATCGCCGCCAGTGAAGCGTCCTTCGCGGCCGAAGTGAGTTTCAACGGTGAAGAAAGCTATTTCTTCGTGCTTGAAGACACCGACACCGGCAAGCTCGCCGGCTGCTCGGCCATCGTTGCTTCAGCCGGCTACTCCGAGCCGTTCTACAGTTTTCGTAACGAAACCTTTGTGCACGCCTCCCGCGAGCTGAAGATCCACAACAAGATCCACGTGCTTTCCCAGTGCCACGACCTGACCGGCAATAGCCTGCTCACCAGTTTCTACGTGAAGCCTGCATTGGTCGGTTCGCCGTGGTCGGAACTCAATTCCCGTGGTCGCCTGCTGTTCGTCGCCAGCCACCCGGAGCGCTTTGCCGATTCGGTGGTGACCGAGATCGTTGGCTACAGCGACGAAAACGGCGATTCGCCGTTCTGGGACGCCATCGGTCGCAACTTCTTCGACCTCAACTACGCCGCCGCCGAGCGCCTGTGCGGGCTGAAAAGCCGTACCTTCCTCGCCGAGCTGATGCCGCATTACCCGATCTACGTGCCGCTGCTGCCGGACGCAGCCCAGGAGGCCATGGGCCAGGTGCACCCGCGTGCACAGATCACCTTCGACATCCTGATGCGCGAAGGCTTCGAGACCGATCACTACATCGACATCTTCGACGGCGGCCCGACGCTGCACGCGCGGGTGTCGGGGATTCGCTCGATTGCCCAGAGCCGCGTGGTGCCGGTGAAAATCGGCGAGATGGCCAAGGGCGTCGGTCGCCAGTACCTGGTGAGCAACGCGCAGTTGCAGGATTACCGCGCGGTGATGCTGGAGCTGGACTACGCGCCGGGCAAGCCAGTGATTCTGGACCTGGAGGCAGCTGAAGCCCTGGGTGTGGGCGAAGGTGCGAGTGTGCGCCTGGTTGCGGTTTAAAAAGAGAGTTTCGCGGGTGGCTGACCACAGCGGCCCGTTCGAGGAGATAGCATGATCGTTCGTCCCGTACGCAGCAGCGATTTACCGGCCCTGATTGACCTGGCGCGCAGCACCGGCACCGGCCTCACCACCTTGCCGGCCAACGAAGAGCGCCTGACCCATCGCGTGGGCTGGGCGGAGAAAACCTTTCGCGGCGAAGCCGGGCGCGGCGATGCGGACTACCTGTTCGTGCTGGAAAACGACGAAGGTCGGGTAGTGGGGATTTCGGCCATTGCCGGCGCCGTCGGCCTGCGCGAGCCCTGGTACAACTTCCGGGTCGGCCTGACGGTCAGCGCCTCCCAGGAGTTGAATATCTACCGCGAAATTCCGACGTTGTTCCTGGCCAACGACCTCACCGGCAATTCCGAGCTGTGCTCGTTGTTCCTGCACGCCGATTACCGCAACGGCCTCAATGGCCGCATGCTGGCCAAGGCGCGCCTGTTGTTCATCGCCGAATTCCCGCAATTGTTTGGCAACAAGATCATTGCCGAGATGCGCGGCGTGTCCAACGAGGCAGGGCGCTCGCCGTTCTGGGAAAGCCTGGGCCGACACTTCTTCAAGATGGAGTTCAGCCAGGCCGACTACCTCACCGGCGTCGGCAACAAGGCGTTTATCGCCGAGCTGATGCCGAAGTTTCCGCTGTACAGCTGCTTTCTTTCCGAAGACGCGCGCAACGTGATCGGCAAGGTGCATCCGGACACCGAGCCGGCGCTGAGCATGCTCAAGAGCGAAGGCTTCAGCTACCAGGGCTATGTGGATATTTTCGACGCGGGCCCGGCGGTGGAGTGTGAAACCAGCAAGATTCGTGCGGTGCGCGACAGCCAGGCGCTGGTGCTGGCAATCGGCACGCCGGGGGACGACGCCACGCCGTTCCTGATCCATAACCGCAAACGCGAAGACTGCCGCATCACGGCCGCACCGGCCCGCCTGGCTGCGGGCACGTTGGTGGTCGATCCCCAGACCGCCAGGCGCCTGCAGTTGGTGGTCGGTGATCAAGTGCGTGCTGTTGCGTTGTCTGCTGCTCGGGAGTCGAAATAATGAATTCGTTGTACATCGCAGGTAGCTGGCTGGCTGGCCAGGGTGAACTGTTTGAGTCGCGTAACCCGGTCACCCAGCAAGTGCTGTGGAGCGGCAATGGCGCGACGGCCGAACAGGTCGAGTCCGCCGTGCAGGCTGCGCGTCAGGCGTTTCCAGGCTGGGCTCGGCAGTCGTTGGAAGAGCGCATCGGTGTGCTCGAAACCTTCGCCGCCACGCTGAAAAGCCGCGCTGATGAAATCGCCCGCTGCATTGGTGAGGAAACTGGCAAGCCGCTGTGGGAATCGGCGACTGAAGTCACCAGCATGGCCAACAAGATCGCCATCTCGGTGCAAAGTTATCGCGAGCGTACCGGCGAGAAGAGCGGCGCCCTGGGCGACGCCACCGCTGTGCTGCGCCACAAGCCTCACGGTGTGGTGGCGGTGTTCGGCCCCTACAACTTTCCCGGTCACTTGCCGAACGGGCATATTGTCCCGGCGCTGCTGGCGGGTAACACCGTGCTGTTCAAACCGAGCGAGCTGACGCCCAAAGTTGCCGAGCTGACCGTGCAGTGCTGGATCGAAGCGGGTTTACCGGCGGGTGTATTGAACCTGCTGCAAGGCGCGCGGGAAACCGGTATCGCGCTGGCGGCCAACCCAGGCATCGACGGTCTGTTCTTCACCGGTTCCAGCCGAACCGGCAACCACCTGCACCAGCAGTTCTCCGGGCGTCCGGACAAGATCCTGGCCCTGGAAATGGGTGGCAACAACCCGCTGGTGGTAGACGAAGTGGCCGACGTGGATGCGGCGGTGTACACCATCATCCAGTCGGCGTTTATCTCCGCCGGCCAGCGCTGCACCTGCGCCCGTCGCTTGCTGGTGCCGGAAGGCGCCTGGGGCGATGCGTTGCTGGCACGTCTGGTAGCGGTCAGCGCCGCCATTGAAGTGGGCGCGTTCGACCAGCAACCGCCGCCATTCATGGGCTCGGTGATTTCCCTGGCTGCCGCCAAAGCCTTGATGGACGCCCAGGAACTGATGTTGGCCAATGGCGCTGTGGCGCTGCTGGAAATGACCCAACCCCGGGACCAGGCCGCCTTGCTGACCCCGGGCATCATCGACGTGACCTCAGTGACCGAGCGCGAAGACGAAGAACTGTTCGGCCCGCTGTTGCAGGTGATTCGCTACGCAGATTTTGCTTCGGCGATTGCCGAGGCCAACGACACCCAGTACGGCCTGGCCGCAGGCCTGCTGTCGGATTCCGAGGCGCGTTACCAGCAGTTCTGGCTGGAAAGCCGCGCCGGTATCGTCAACTGGAACAAACAGCTGACCGGCGCCGCCAGCACCGCGCCGTTTGGCGGGGTCGGGGCCTCGGGTAACCATCGCGCCAGTGCGTATTACGCGGCCGATTATTGCGCGTACCCGGTGGCGTCGCTGGAGACCCCAACGTTGGCGGTGCCCGCCACGCTAACACCTGGCATTACGCTTATTTGAATGTGGGAGGGGGCAAGCCCCCTCCCACACTGAATCTGTGGTGTGTTGAAGATTGCCTATAAGAACAGATGTTCGTGGAGCCTCGCCGATGAAATCCTATGAAGTCAATTTTGACGGTCTAGTGGGGCCGACCCATAACTACGGCGGCTTGTCCTTCGGCAACGTCGCGTCCCAGAGCAACAGCCAGCAGCATTCCAACCCCAGGGAAGCGGCGTTGCAGGGGCTGCAAAAAATGAAAGCGCTGATGGACATGGGCTTTGTGCAAGGCGTACTCGCGCCCCAGGAGCGCCCGGATGTGGCCGCTCTGCGCAACCTCGGTTTCAGCGGCACCGACGCTCAGGTCATCGAGCAGGCGGCCAGGCACGCCATGCCGTTGTTGGTGGCGAGCTGCTCGGCGTCGAGCATGTGGGTGGCCAACGCCGCCACGGTCAGTCCCAGCGCCGACACGGCGGATGGCCGCGTGCATTTCACCGCTGCCAACCTCAACTGCAAATACCACCGCAGCATCGAACACCCGACCACCAGCCGCGTGCTGGGGGCGATGTTCGCCGACCAGAAGCACTTCGCCCACCACGCGGCATTGCCGGCGGTGGCACAGTTTGGCGATGAGGGCGCGGCCAATCACACGCGCTTTTGCCGTGAATACGGTGAGGCCGGCGTCGAGTTCTTCGTGTTTGGCCGCAGTGCGTTCGATGCTCGCTACCCGGCCCCGCAAAAATATCCAGCGCGCCAGACACTCGAGGCGTCCCAGGCGGTTGCACGTCTGCACGGCCTGAAGGATGACGGCGTGGTCTACGCCCAGCAGAACCCGGCGGTGATCGATGCCGGTGTGTTCCACAACGACGTGATCGCGGTCGGCAACGGCGAGGTGCTGTTCTACCACGAGGACGCGTTCCTCAACACCGAACAGATGCTCGCCGAACTGCAGGGCAAGTTGGGCAAGCGGGGCGGCAACTTCCAGTCCGTGTGTGTGCCGCGTTCCCAGGTCAGCGTCGAAGATGCGGTGCGCTCCTACTTGTTCAACAGCCAGTTGCTGACACGTCCCGATGGCTCGATGCTGCTGATCGTGCCGGAAGAATGCCGCGCCAACCCGCGCGTCTGGGCGTACCTGCAGCACCTCACGGCCAGCGGCGGCTTGATCCGCGAAGTGAAGGTGTTCGACCTCAAGCAAAGCATGCAGAACGGCGGCGGCCCGGCGTGCCTGCGTTTGCGTGTGGCGTTGAACGAAACCGAACTGGCGGCGGTGAATCCAGGCGTTATCATGACCGCGCCGCTGTACGACACCCTGACCCAATGGGTCAACAGGCACTACCGCGACAGCCTGCGCGAAACCGACCTGGCTGACCCGCAATTGCTGCTTGAGTGCCGGACGGCACTGGATGAACTGACGCAAATCCTTAAACTGGGCTCGGTTTATCCTTTCCAGATCAATTAACGCCCTACGGCTGAGATATTTTATTTATGACCGACACCCTGAAGCTGATCCTTGAAGACACCGACGGCACCCAGCTGGAAACCTCCTGCACCCGCGTTGCCGTGGTCTGGCAGGGCAAGGAGATCTGGATCCAGCATGACGGCCGTGGCCAACTGCTGATCGGTGTGGATGTGGAAGAGGGCGACGCCGAGTACGCCAACCTGCTGATGCGCCCGCTGGCGACCAACCTGATGAGCCTGGAACTGGAAATGGAACCGGCTGACGTCGAAGGAGATGACGACGATCACGTCCACGGCCCAGGCTGCAACCACTAAGGAAGCTGCTTATGCTCGCCCTCGGCAAACTGCTTGAACTGACCCTCGCCGGTCGCGAACCGGCGCAAAAAATTCAACTGACTGTCGACGGCGTGCAAATGCGCTGGCTCAGTGAGGGCGCGCTTGAAGTGCGCCCGCCTGAAGCCCGGGACAATGGCGGCGACCTGCTGCTGTCGTCCGGCATCCATGGCAACGAAACCGCGCCGATCGAACTGCTCGACCGCCTGTTGCATGGCATCGCCCGTGGGGAGATCAAGCCCCGCACCCGTATTCTGTTCCTGTTCGGCAACCCCGAGGCCATGCGTCGCGGCGAGCGTTACCTTGAACTGGACATCAACCGGCTGTTCAACGGCCGGCATGAAAGCAACATTGGTCCCGAAGCCATGCGCGCCGCCGAACTTGAACAGTTGGCCCGCAGCTTTTTCAGCCAGCCGGGCCGTTCGCGCCTGCATTACGACCTGCACACCGCGATTCGCGGCTCGAAGATCGAGCAATTTGCGCTGTACCCGTGGAAAGAAGGGCGCCAGCATTCGCGCCGTGAGCTGGAGCGCCTGCGCGCCGCCGGAATGGAGGCGGTGCTGCTGCAGAACAAAGCCTCTATCACCTTCACGGCGTTCACCTACGAACGACTCGACGCCGAGGCCTTCACCCTGGAGCTGGGCAAGGCCCGTCCTTTCGGCCAGAACCAGAGCGTGGATGTGTCCAGGCTGGAGACGCGCCTCAAGCACATCATCGAAGGCACCGAGCCTGAGACAGGCGACCTCGACGGCTTGAAGCTGTTCGCCGTCGCACGGGAAATCATCAAGCACAGCGACGCGTTCCTACTGCATTTGCCGGCGGACGTGGAAAACTTTTCGGAATTGGAAAAGGGGTATCTGCTGGCCGAAGATGTGGCCCAGACCCGCTGGGTGATCGAGGAGGAGGGCGTACGCATCATCTTCCCCAACCCGAAGGTGAAGAATGGTTTGCGCGCGGGAATTCTCATCGTGCCGACCACAGAAGCTGGCCTTGCATAGATCTCAGGCCTGACTGGCTTCAAATGTGGGAGGGGGCTTGCCCCCGATAGCGGTGTTTCAGCTACAGATGAGCTGACTGACACACCGCCATCGGGGGCAAGCCCCCTCCCACACTCGTTTTGCGGTGTTGCTTAGACCGCTACAGCACGCGGCTCGCTACGACGGATCGCCCGCACCTTGTGCAGGGTGTCGGCACACGTACGCGCAGCTTCCTGGCCCTTGTGCACGAAATGCTCGTAGAAGAAGGTGGTGTGTTCGCTGCCCCCGTGGAAATGGTGGGGAGTCAGGGATACCGAAAATACCGGCACTTCGGTTTCCAACTGCACCTGCATCAGGCCGCTGACCACCGATTGGGCGACGAATTCGTGACGATAAATGCCGCCGTCCACCACCAGCGCGGCGGCGACGATACCGGCGTAACGGCCGGTCTTGGCCAGCAGCTTGGCGTGCAGGGGCATTTCAAAGGCGCCGCCGACTTCGAAGAAATCGATGTCCGATTCCTGGTAGCCCTGGGCGATCATTTCGGCGAGGAAGCCTTTGCGCGACTGGTCGACAATATCCTTGTGCCAGCAGGCCTGGATAAACGCGACACGCTCGCCGTGATGGTTTTTGCTTTTGCTGTCGATTGCGGTGGGTTGCATGTTCTGACTCCTGTTTAAGAAAAAAACAGGGCGTTATGAATCGAATGGGATTTAAGGGTACGCGTGCGCGAACAGGCGCGCGGCCCTTAGGTGCCAATCCCGTTCTCTCTTCATCCGGACTATGACCGTCGGCCCCGGGATCACACCGGGTCTGCTGACCTTGTCGCCGTCCTGCCTGAGCAGTTCGAGGCGCCAAGCGCTCGCGGGCTATGCACATTGCGCGCAATTACCGCCGGTGGGGAATTACACCCCGCCCTGAGAACGTTGCCGCCAGAACCCTGGCGGCGCAGAGTTTTTAACATGGTTTTTCAAAAACTGCACGGTTGCCGTATCGATAAGCTATATCGGTTTGTTTGGTGGGTATTCGATTGAGTGCAGCGGGGACTTGATATTGCGTGGCTTTGCCCGCAGTAATCACTCACAAAAGGACTTATCCATTCCGTTAGAGGCCCCCTTCATGACCGTGATCGACCTGCGCAGCGACACCGTGACTCAACCCACCCCCGGTATGCTCGATGCGATGGCCAGCGCCGTCAGCGGTGATGACGTCTACGGCGAAGACCCCAGCGTCAACCAACTGGAGGCTGAACTGGCCAGGCGCCTGGGGTTCGACGCTGCGCTGTTCGTGCCCACCGGCACCATGAGCAACCTGCTGGCGTTGATGGCCCACTGTGAGCGCGGCGAGGAATATATCGTCGGGCAACAGGCCCATACCTACAAATACGAAGGCGGCGGGGCGGCCGTGCTCGGTTCAATCCAGCCGCAGCCGCTGGAAGTGCAGGCCGACGGTTCCCTCGACCTGAATCACGTGCTCGACGCCATCAAGCCCGACGACTTCCACTTCGCCCGTACGCGCTTGCTGGCGCTGGAAAACACCATGCAGGGCAAGGTGCTGCCGCTGGAATATCTGGCCCGGGCGCGTGCGTTTACCCGTGAACACGGCCTGGCTTTGCACTTGGATGGCGCGCGGCTTTACAACGCAGCGGTCAAATTGGGCGTGGAGGCACGAGAGATTGCCCGGCATTTCGATTCGGTGTCGGTGTGCCTGTCCAAGGGGCTCGGCGCACCGGTCGGCTCGGTGCTGTGCGGTTCCACCGCGTTGATCGCCAAGGCGCGGCGCCTGCGCAAGATGGTCGGCGGCGGCATGCGCCAGGCCGGTTCCCTGGCGGCGGCGGGCCTGTATGCCCTGGATCACCAGGTGCAGCGTTTGGCCGATGACCACGCCAATGCGCAGTGGCTGGGGGATGCGTTGCGCCAGGCCGGTTATACGGTCGAGCCGGTACAGACCAACATGGTCTATGTGCAGATGGGCGATCGGGCGCAGGCCCTGAAAGGCTTTGCCGCCGAGCACGGGATCAAGTTGAGCGCCGCGCCGCGTCTGCGCATGGTCACGCATTTGGATGTCAGTCGGGCCCAGATTGAGCAAGTCGTGCAGACATTCGTCGCATTTTCGCGGAAATGACAGTGCAGGCCGTCTAATTGACTGTTTCTATCACATAAACACGCTGTACCACCGGCAAAGGGCCGATATAATGCGGCCCTTTGCCGTCGCTTCGTCTGATGATGTTGCGCACTGGCCTTTGGCCGCAGCCTCCGTGGAAGAACCTAATGAAAAGCGCAGAAATCCGTGAAGCCTTCCTTCGCTTCTTCGAAGAGCAAGGCCACACCCGTGTAGCCTCAAGCTCCTTGATCCCAGGCAATGACCCAACCCTGCTGTTCACTAACGCGGGGATGAACCAGTTCAAGGACTGCTTCCTGGGCCAGGAAAAGCGCGCCTACACCCGCGCCACCAGCAGTCAGAAGTGCGTACGCGCCGGCGGCAAGAACAGCGATCTGGAAAACGTCGGTTACACCGCGCGCCACCACACCTTCTTCGAAATGCTGGGCAACTTCAGCTTTGGCGATTATTTCAAGAAAGACGCGATCACCTTTGCCTGGACCTTCCTGACCGGCGTGCTGAAGCTGCCCAAGGAAAAGCTCTGGGTCACCGTCTACGCGACGGATGACGAAGCGTATGACATCTGGACCCAGCAAATCGGTGTGCCCGCCGAACGCATGATCCGCATCGGTGACAACAAGGGCGCGCCTTACGCGTCCGATAACTTCTGGACCATGGGCGATACCGGCCCGTGCGGCCCCTGCACCGAGATTTTCTACGATCACGGCGCCGACATCTGGGGCGGCCCGCCGGGTTCGCCGGATGAAGATGGCGACCGCTATATCGAAATCTGGAACAACGTGTTCATGCAGTTCAACCGCACCGCCGATGGCGTGTTGCATCCGTTGCCGGCACCGTCGGTGGACACCGGCATGGGGCTGGAGCGCATCAGTGCGGTCATGCAGCACGTTCACTCCAACTATGAAATCGACCTGTTTACCAACCTGTTGAGTGCCTCGGCTGCGGCCATTGGCTGCGCCAATGAGAGCCAGTCTTCGCTCAAGGTGGTCTCGGACCACATCCGTTCCTGCGGTTTCCTGATTGCCGATGGCGTGTTGCCGTCCAACGAAGGCCGGGGCTATGTGCTGCGCCGCATTATCCGTCGCGCCTGCCGTCACGGTAACAAACTGGGTGCGACCGGCAGCTTCTTCTACAAGATCGTGGCTGCGCTGGTGGCCGAGATGGGCGACGCCTTTCCGGAACTCAAGCAGCAACAAGCCAACATCGAGCGGGTGCTCAAGGCTGAAGAAGAGCAGTTCTCCAAGACCCTGGAGCATGGCCTGAAAATCCTCGAGCAGGACCTGGCTGAGCTCAAGGGTACGGTGGTGCCGGGCGACGTGGTGTTCAAGCTTTACGACACCTACGGTTTCCCAATGGACCTGACCGCCGACATCGCCCGCGAACGCGAGCTGACCGTCGATGAGGTAGGTTTTGAGCGCGAGATGGAGGCCCAGCGTGTGCGCGCGCGTTCGGCCAGCTCGTTTGGCCTGGACTACAACACCTTGGTCAAGGTTGATGTACCCACCGAGTTCATCGGCTACAAGGCAACCGCCGGCTCCGCCAAAATCGTTGCCATTTATAAAGACGGCAAGTCAGTCGATGTGCTGAACGAGGGCGATGAAGCGGTCGTGGTCCTGGACCAGACGCCGTTCTACGCTGAGTCGGGTGGCCAGATCGGTGACTGTGGTTTCCTCGGTTCGACGTCCGGTCGTTTCGAGGTGCGCGACACCACCAAGACCGGTGGTGCGTTCCTGCACCATGGTGTGTTGGTGCTGGGCAACCTGGTCGTGGGTGCGCCGGTCGATACTCAGGTCGATGCCGATGTACGGCATGCAACCGCGCTGAACCATTCGGCCACTCACTTGCTGCACGCTGCGTTGCGCCAGGTGCTCGGTGAGCATGTCCAGCAGAAGGGGTCGTTGGTCGATAGCCAGCGCCTGCGTTTCGATTTCAGCCATTTCGAAGCGATCAAGCCTGAGCAGATCAAGGCGCTGGAAGATATCGTCAACGCGGAAATTCGCAGGAACAGCCCGGTTGAAACCGAGGAAACGGATATCGAGACCGCCAGGAACAAAGGCGCCATGGCGCTGTTCGGCGAGAAATACGGCGACCAAGTGCGCGTACTGAGCATGGGCGGCAGCTTCTCGGTGGAACTGTGTGGCGGTATCCACGCCAATCGCACCGGTGACATCGGCCTGTTGAAAATCATCAGCGAAGGCGGCGTGGCCTCGGGTGTGCGCCGTATCGAGGCGGTGACCGGCGCCGCGGCGCTGGCCTACCTCAATGCCGCCGAAGAACAACTCAAGGAAGCGGCCGGCCTGGTCAAGGGCAGCCGCGACAATCTGATCGACAAGCTGTCCGCCGTGCTTGAGCGCAACCGCGCGCTGGAGAAACAGCTGGAGCAGTTGCAGGCCAAGGCAGCCAGTGCCGCGGGCGACGATCTGTCGGCCTCGGCGGTTGACGTCAAGGACGTAAAAGTCCTGGCGGCGCGCCTGGACGGTCAGGACGGCAAGGCGTTGCTGGCCTTGGTCGATCAGTTGAAGAACAAGCTCGGCCGCGCAGTGATCCTGCTCGGCAGTGTCCATGAGGATAAGGTCGTTCTGGTTGCCGGTGTAACCAAGGACCTGACTGGCCAACTCAAAGCCGGTGATTTGATGAAGCAAGCTGCTGCGGCAGTGGGCGGCAAGGGCGGTGGTCGTCCGGACATGGCGCAAGGCGGTGGTGTGGATGCCGGCGCCCTGGACGCGGCCCTGGCCTTGGCCGTGCCGTTTGTCGAGGCAGGTATTTAAGGCGCTGTTAATGAGCCCATGGTTTAGTCGTGGGCTCGCTCGGTTGCTGGAAGATTCGTTTATTGGGCGCCCCTTTACGGGCTGAGGCGGCTTAGAAATGGCTTTGATCGTACAGAAATTCGGAGGCACCTCGGTCGGTTCTGTCGAAAGAATCGAGCAGGTCGCCGACAAGGTTAAGAAGTTCCGTGATGCCGGCGACGACCTGGTGGTCGTGCTGTCGGCCATGAGCGGCGAGACCAATCGCCTGATCGACCTGGCCAAGGCCATCAGCGGTGATCAACAGCCGCTGCCGCGTGAGCTGGATGTCATTGTGTCCACCGGTGAGCAGGTGACTATTGCGTTGCTGGCCATGGCGTTGAACAAGCGCGGTGTGCCGGCGGTGTCCTACACTGGTAGCCAGGTGCGCATTCTTACCGACAGCGCGCATACCAAGGCGCGCATCCTGCAGATCGACGATCAGAAGATTCGTGCCGATCTGAAGGCTGGACGCGTGGTGGTTGTAGCCGGTTTCCAGGGGGTGGACGAGCAGGGCAATATCACCACCCTCGGGCGTGGCGGTTCGGATACCACGGGCGTGGCGCTGGCAGCGGCTCTCAAGGCCGACGAATGCCAGATCTATACCGATGTGGATGGCGTCTACACCACTGATCCGCGCGTTGTGTCCGTGGCCCAGCGCCTGGACAAGATCACCTTTGAAGAGATGCTGGAAATGGCCAGCCTTGGTTCCAAGGTGTTGCAGATCCGTGCGGTGGAGTTCGCCGGCAAGTACAACGTTCCGCTGCGCGTACTGCACAGCTTCAAGGAGGGTCCGGGCACCCTCATTACTATTGATGAAGAGGAATCCATGGAACAGCCGATCATTTCCGGCATCGCTTTCAACCGCGACGAAGCCAAGCTGACGATCCGTGGCGTGCCAGACACTCCAGGTGTGGCCTTCAAGATCCTCGGCCCTATCAGCGGTGCGAATATCGAAGTCGACATGATCGTGCAGAACGTTTCGCACGATAACACCACCGATTTCACCTTCACCGTGCACCGCAACGAGTACGATGCGGCCGAGCGTATCCTGCAGAACACGGCGAAGGAGATCGGCGCCCGTGAAGTGATCGGTGATACCAAGATCGCCAAGGTATCGATCGTGGGCGTGGGCATGCGCTCCCACGCAGGTGTTGCCAGCCGCATGTTCGAGGCGCTGGCCAAGGAAAGTATCAACATCCAGATGATCTCTACATCAGAGATCAAAGTCTCGGTGGTGATCGAGGAGAAGTACCTGGAGCTGGCTGTGCGCGCGCTGCATACCGCTTTTGAGCTGGACGCTCCGGCCCGACAGGGCGAGTGATGCGATGCCAGAAAGGCGCGGCTTACCGCGCCTTTCATTTTTTTGTTGAGCGCATGTTCTTTTGCGTGGGCTCGACAATACTTAGGCGGTAGGGCTATGGCCGTCTGGTTGTAGGTCCAATGCCTTTTTTTTGCAGACTGTTGTTCCTGAAATGAATTGCGTGAGGTGAAAGGTATGTTGATTCTGACTCGTCGTTGCGCAGAAAGCCTGATTATCGGTGATGGCGAAATCACCGTGACCGTGCTCGGCGTCAAAGGCAATCAAGTGCGTATCGGGGTTAACGCTCCGAAAGAGGTAGCGGTCCATCGCGAGGAAATCTACCTGCGGATCAAGAAAGAGAAGGACGAAGAACCAAGCCTTTAATTTTTATCGTTTTTTATGTTTGCAAACGGGGAGGAACGTGGTTAATATACGCCCCGTGTTGCGGAGAGCTGGCCGAGTGGCCGAAGGCGCTCCCCTGCTAAGGGAGTACACCTCAAAAGGGTGTCGGGGGTTCGAATCCCCCGTTCTCCGCCATTATTTGCTTAGTACGTTGCAATCTGGTTTTTTCGGTAAGTTGTTGAAAATACTCGAAAAAATAGCTTTACATAGAGATTGAACGGCCTATAATGCGCGGCAACAAATGCACTCGTAGCTCAGCTGGATAGAGTACTCGGCTACGAACCGAGCGGTCACAGGTTCGAATCCTGTCGAGTGCACCATTTAAGAGTTGGTTGCAGTAATGCAGGTGACTTGGCTCCAACCAGTTGTGATCTGGTCTAAAAAGCACAATCTGCACTCGTAGCTCAGCTGGATAGAGTACTCGGCTACGAACCGAGCGGTCACAGGTTCGAATCCTGTCGAGTGCACCATACAAACAAAAAGCCCGCCTAGTGCGGGCTTTTTGCCGTCTGGGGTTTGTGTAGGTTTTATCCTGGCGCAGGCCTTTTTCGATTTTCCGTGTGTTTTCCCTTCCGGCTGTGTCGTCGCAGTTCATGGATGCAGCCAATACTCAACTTTGGCTTGCAAGCGCTTGTTCTTTCCAGTTTTTTGACGTTAAAAGCGGTTGGTCGGTGTATCATGCGCCGGTCAGCCCCGCCGGGGCTTATGGACTGCCTCCATGGACTTACCCAGTAGTTACTCAGTACCCCGCTTTACCAATCATGAATTGACTGATTGATCCTTCCGGCGCGCTCCGCTGCTGGGGGTGGAGTTCGCCTATGACCGAAGTAGAAGTAAAGAAAACACAAGAAAGCCTGCAGGATCGTCTGGCTCAAGTTATCGAGCTGCTGCAGCGCCAGCGCGTGGTCGAAGACCTCACGCACCGCCAGGAAGGTCCGCACCATGACCGCGTCGAAAACCTGGTTCACCGGCAAAATCTTGTCGAGTTGCAACGTAAGCTGGATGACCTGCACTCCGCCGACGTCGCTTACATCCTCGAAGCCTTGCCGTTGGATGATCGGCTGACGCTCTGGCAACTGGTCAAGGCTGATCGCGACGGCGACATTCTCCTCGAAGTATCCGATTCGGTTCGCGAAACCCTGATTGCCGACATGGACGATCATGAGCTCCTGGCTGCGGCCAAGGAGATGGACGCGGACGAACTGGCCGACCTGGCGCCTGAATTGCCGCGTGATGTTGTTCATGAGCTGATGGAGGCGTTGGACACTCAGCAGCGTGAGCGTGTGCGTTCGGCACTGTCTTATGATGAAGACCAGGTCGGCGCGCTGATGGACTTCGAGATGGTCACCATCCGCGAGGATGTCAGCCTGGAAGTGGTGTTGCGCTACCTGCGTCGTCTCAAAGAGCTGCCTGGCCACACCGACAAGCTGTTTGTGGTCGACTACGAAGGCATCCTCAAGGGCGTATTGCCCATCAAGCGCCTGCTGGTAAATGATCCGGAGAAGAGGGTTGCTGACCTGATGGCCAGCGATACCGTGAGCTTTCATCCGGATGAAGATGCCTACGACGCGGCCCAGGCTTTTGAGCGTTACGACTTGATCTCGGCTCCGGTGGTCGACAAGAACGGCAAGCTGATCGGCCGTCTGACAATCGATGAAATCGTCGACTTGATTCGCGAAGAGAGTGAAACCGAAGTCCTCAACATGGCAGGTTTGCGTGAAGAGGAAGACATTTTTGCGTCAGTCTGGCGTTCGTTGCATAACCGCTGGGCGTGGCTGGCCGTCAATTTGATTACCGCGTTTATCGCGTCCCGCGTGATCGGTCTGTTTGAAGGCTCCATCGAAAAGTTGGTGGCCTTGGCAGCTTTGATGCCGATAGTGGCTGGCATCGGCGGCAATTCCGGTAACCAGACTATCACCATGATCGTACGTGCCATGGCCTTGGATCAGGTCAGTACCGCAAACTCTTCGCGTCTGTTGCGCAAGGAATTGGCGGTGGGCCTTATCAATGGCCTGGTATGGGGCGGAGTGATAGGGGTGGTGGCTTACTTGCTATATGGCAGTTGGTCGTTGGGCGTGGTGATGACCGCTGCCATGACTCTCAATTTATTGTTGGCTGCCTTGATGGGGGTTCTGATTCCCATGACCTTGGCGCGTTTGGGGCGCGATCCTGCGATGGGGGCCAGCGTGATGATTACGGCCATGACCGACAGTGGGGGCTTTTTCATCTTCCTGGGCTTGGCCACCATCTTCCTGCTCTGACCTTCCCTGCGAGGGCAATTCTGCCCTCGCCTCCCTTGCTCAAATCCCACACAAAAAAAAGCCAGCATATAGCTGGCTTCGGCTTTCAAGTGTAAATCAATTAGCTTCTGCGGCCGCCTCTACGTCGTGCGCGATCAGCGAAACGAGAGCATTTTGCTGGCGGTGGGAAAGCTGACGAAAACGCTGCAGCAGTTCGCGTTCGTGCAGTGACAGCTCCGGACTGTCCAGGCGCATGCTTAGCTCTTCACCCAAAGCACCTTCCTGAATAAGGCTCTGTTCCAGGCGAGCGATGATTTCCGAGTTCATGCTGCGATGATGATTGCGGGCCACATCGGCAATGCGTTCCCGCATTCCGTCTGGCAGACGTACGACGAACTTGTCAGCCGTACGGCTGGAATAAATTGCCTGTTTCAATGGGCGCATATATTTAACCGGTTAGTTCAGGGGAGCGGTTTCTGGAATTGGCCGCAAGGATGTGTGTTAAGACAAGGCTCACGACCAAAGTTCAACCCGAATTGCAAAGAGGCCGCATCATGCCTCAGATTTGACATTTCCTTGGCGTCAATTCTGTGACAAATATTGAACCGCCTACAGGCTTTATGCCAGCACTGATTTGCATTTTTGCGGACTGGTTGGAAAAGTTTTTGCTCGGATCGGACATTCCTGATCTTCGCGCAAACCTTATCCCGCATCGGGTTGAAGAGCTCGCGCCAGAAGCAATATGGCCTTTTGCCCTCATCTACGAGGGTAGTGGCAGTTTGCTGTTTTACTAGCGCAGGGCGACGTAAGGTAGGGCAGGGTTTGAGGCGGGGAGGGCTAGCGCAGCACGGGGTCGAATTTGATACGACGACCAATGGCGAGCGACACGATCAGCAGGCAGCCGAACACAGCGCTGGCGATAAATGCGAGGGTCGCGCTTTCCCGCATATCGTTACTCAAACCCAGTAGAGCGGTGAGAAGCGTCAGGCAAAGAAATAACCATGCGGATTTGGACATGAGTAGCGCTCTCAAAATACCCAGTGTTCGGATGCTGGGGCTTCTTGGGTGCCTTGGGCCAAGCGAATGGGCGATTGGGCATTGGCAGTCATGACCGCCAACTGTGGACGTTGCTGCAGATGGTGGGGGACGGGTTGATTGATCTGAGCAGTGTCTTGGAAATCGGCAGGCTGGAAGTGAAAGGTTGCCAGCGCGGCCAGTGCCAATGCGTTGAGGCCGAGCAAAAGGGCGCTGTTCATGATTTCTTCTCCGTATGCCTGTATCAAATCGGGTTAGTAGAAGAACTATTGCAGCTCTCGTGCCAACCTATTAGTTCAATATAAACAATGGCTTGCGGGTCAGTCGAGGTTGTGGTGCATTGCAATTTGCAATGATGGCAATTTGCTGGGATGCAATCTGCACGATGGGGCGGGGCGAGCGAATGTAGTGCGGCGCCACGTATATGCTTGCAGGATTGGCCTACGATCAAAAAGCCAACGGATGACATGACAAACTTTACCGTGGCCGTTAACATGCACGCCGTCCGTCGCTGAGCCTTTGGCCCGACGATCGCGACATGTCCCAGTAGCTCAATTGGATAGAGCATCCCCCTCCTAAGGGGAAGGTTGGCCGTTCGAACCGGCCCTGGGACACCATATAATTCAATGATTTAGCACTCCCACAACACTTCTGTTTTTGATCCGTGGGTGCATGGCGGGTGCAACGATCCGATTAGAGCCTCGCGCAACTCCTTGCGCGGGGCTTTTACGTTTATGGTTCACGCATATATGCAGGAGGCAAAATGCACCCGTTGTTAGAAGAATTAAGTAGTGAGCTTGAGTTGCTAGCGCAGGAGATTGCCGATCAATTTCCAAGTGACGAGCCCCTTTCAACATTCCAGTCGAACTGGTCCTTTCCTGGTCTCACTGGCACTGAGCTAATGAGCAAGGCGCACCGGCTCGAACGCCTTATCACTGATAGGGGGGGCGATTTTCTTGGATCTTATGAAGAGGACCTTGCGAGCTACCCTAAACGCCTGCAGTACCTCAGGAAAGCAACTGTCCCGAATATGTGGGACAACGCTTCTCAGGCGGTGCCTGCCTATGTTTTGACGTTAGAAGGCTTGGAGCAGGCTCTTGAGCCGATCCTTCTGAGCGAGCACGACCTATCGAAGAGTATTCAGCAGTCGCTTAAGAAGGTTCGAGCTATCGAGGCGCGTGTTGGCGATTTAGCTGAGAGGTCGTTGGACTTAGATCAGCAGGTAGCGCGTATCGAAAACGCCAATAGTGCAGCCGAGGAATTACCTGCCGATCTTCAGTTGCTGAAGGAGGCTAGGCAGCGGGTCGACATCGTTGTTAAAGGCGCCGATTCCGACAAGGCAGCTATCGAAGCTGCCAAAAAACGGATTGAAGAGTTAGAGGTCACAATATCAAAAGCCGCTGAAGATGCCCGGAATGTCACTGAGCTTTGTGAGCAGGCTTATGCTTCTGCCACAAGTACGGGGCTTGCGGCTGCGTTCACTGAGCGATCCCGCGCATTAGATTTTTCAATGTGGGGCTGGGTGTTTGGGCTTGTTGTCGCTCTGGGGGCTGGGAGCTTTTTCGGGTCAATTCAAGTGGAGCGGCTTGGACGAATGATCGGTGACTCGTCAGCGAGTGGCTTTTCGATCACCGTTAACCTGGTGCTAGCGGTGCTTTCTGTGGGTGCGCCGGTATGGTTTGCATGGCTGTCAACGAAGCAAATTGGACAGCGCTTCCGGCTTTCTGAAGATTATGCATTCAAAGCATCCATTTCTCGTGCTTATGAAGGTTATCGTCGGGAAGCTGCGAAGATTGATCCAGATCTGGAAAAGCAGCTCCTGAAGTCTGCGCTGTCTAGGTTTGATGAGCAGCCACTCAGGCTTGTAGAAACCGACAGTTTCGGTAGCCCATGGCATGAGTTTCTGTCGTCTGGAATCATCAAGGACGCTGCCAAAAGCGTTCCTGGCTTTATGCAAAAAGTCACAGACTTGGCGGCGTCCTCCCTTGAGCGAAAAGGAAAGATCGAGCCCCCTAAAGTTGCGTCGAACGACCCATCTCCAGTAGAGGAAGCCAAGGCCTAGTTTTGATCGCGGATTCTTAAAACTGTCGTTGTCGAGCAGTCGGCGTGTCGTGCGGTTGCTCGAATCCCCAATCCGGCGTTAAGCAACTCTCTAACGCGCCCATGCAGATCTAAGTCGATGGGCCTACCTTGGTATTTTCCGGCAGCCCTGGCCTTTTCAATGCCTTGGGCCTGACGCTGCCGGCGCTGTTCGTAATCCTTGCGCGCAATGGCGGCCATCATTTCCACCAGCATTGAGTTGATGGCCCCCAGCATCCGACCGGTGAACTCGTCGCCCTTAGTGTCCTGCATTCCCTGGTGGCTGGTCGGCAGGTCGAGCGCGACGATGCGCAGGCCCTTGGAGTCAATAGCGGCCTTCAGCTTTTGCCAATCCTCCACCGGCAAGCGGGAGAGGCGGTCTATCGACTCCACCAGCAACACGTCACCCTTGCGGGCATCCTTCAGCAGGCGCAGCAGCTCGGGCCGGTCGGCGGTGGCGCCGCTGGCGTTCTCCAGGTACACGCTTGCTATTACGTTGTTATGGTCGCTGGCGAACTGCTCGAGCGAAGCCCGGGCACGGCCGGCGTCTTGTTCGTCGGTGGAGGCTCGGAGGTATGCGCGGATGAACATGATGGGTGCCTGTATCAGTTAGGGCGTTCTACTAACACTGTCACACTTTGGGTGTTACTTATCAAGCGGAAAGCCCGAAAAAGGCAAAATAAGCCTGTATCTGGATAGGCATACGCAAAAAAATACGTATCTAACCAGCGTTTTTCTCGTATAAGTATGGCGTTTGGCTATCGTTTGCGTTGCGTGGGTATTTGGAAAACGCTTGTTTTTGTAATCAGGGAGCTGGCATGACGTTCGTCGAAGTGGTTAAAAATCGTTTTGTGGAACTAGGATTAAATTGCGAATTTGAAGGCAGTAGTATCACGGTCACCGCTGAGGATGGCTTTGTAACTGTAGTCACCGTGAGTGATGAGTGGGAGGCCAGTTATAAGGCATTTGTTACTGCGCGAAGTGTTAACTACGATTCTGAGTCTAGGCTGCTGGTTTTAAATAATTCTGTGGAGATGCAAGTTTCGCGTCTAGCTACTGCTGGCTTATATAATGAGTCGTATACACTGAAGGATAAGGGGCAAAATACCGTTACTGTTGGTGATTGCTCTTCAATATTTGCTGTGGCCTTTTTTATCTCAAAAGAATATGAGAGGTTTTTTGAGATAAGGATTAAACGTCGACTTGCGAGCAGAATAAAGCGGCGTACGGTGAAGCAGCTGTTGTTTATGCCTCAAACAGTTACTTATTCTGCAAAAGGTAGAAAGATACAGCCAAGCTTGAGCGCTGTAGCGCTACGAGTCATTGAGCGAGCACTTTTCAAACTCGCCGTTGAGCAAAATGATTGCATGGTGGTCTGGAAGCCTAAGAAGAAGCGAAATCGCTCGATATTCTGGGGGGATGTGGTCGATGACGAGTGCCTGTCGGAGGCGGATTATGATGAGACTGTTGTAAATTATTACAAGCTTGCTAAAGCGAGTCCTTTTCCGAGTCAAAGTTTCCTAGCGTTTTATCATGTTTTGGAATATCAATTCCTTAAGGTCTCAGAGCTGGTGGTTCATGATCGCTTGGCATCTATACTGAATGAGACCAAATTTCGCGCAACTCGGAATAATCTAGATAAGGTTATATCTGCAATTCGAGGGCATGATTCGCGTAATGATGAGACGGAAATGCTTCGTAACGTGCTTGCGCGATATATTTCTGAAGAGGATTTAGTCGAGTTTATAACAACTTTTGAGGAGAAGTGTGGCGACAAAGTCTACACGAAATCACGTACTTTGTTTGGGCAGAAGGACGCTGTTATTAATAAGTCGCATGCGTTGGCGAATACGGCAAAAGTTCTCAAGCAAGTCAGAAACGCAATTGTCCACTCAACAGATCGTTACAAGCGTGAAGACTGCCACATACCATTAACAGACTCTGAAAGTATCATCGAGGAATATTTGCCGATCGTTAGGTTTGTTGCGGAAAAGGTGATTTTTGGTACCGCCTCCTGAACATAGATGAGGTTTTCAAGCTTGATCCTTAGTGTGGATCAGAGTCGAGATTATCATCCCCCCCCAGCGGCGCTTACCGATGCAGATTGGTATTGGCTCGCCGCTGGCCGCGGTGTTATTAGTGCCGCCCAAGGCGTAGGGCGTTTTGGCCTACATCTGGTCTTCGGCGTAGATCGCGGCACTGATGATCGCGCCTCCTACCCGCCGCTTGCCGTAACACAGCGGTACCGGGTTTCCGGATGCCGTGGTGTTCTTCGCGCTGCCGAAGGCGTAGCCAGGCGTATTTTCTGGAGCGGCGCTGGTCTTCAGGCCGCCAGCCTGGGGGCTGAGCATTTGAATGACGCCGCCTGCGACCATGCCCACGCCAGATGCAAACAGGCCGGCTGATACTGGAGGCGCCCAGAACGTGAAGAATGACGCTGCGATCAGCACGGCGCCGATGACGGTTTGCAGAACTCCCGAGCGTTTGCTGCCTACGATTACAGGGGCAATGATGATGTCGCCTTTGCCTTGAAACCCAAGCTCGCCCTCACCGATATTTTTCTTGCCTCGAAAGACCGCGAATACAAGCCCGCGAGACTTCGCGTTAGACAGAAACCTTTCAAACCCAGGGATCTGCACTGACAGTGCTTTGATGGCCTCGGCCGGCGTTCGGACGGAGAACTGGTAGGACTTACCGAACTGCCGTAGCTGCCCGTACAGTTTGATGGTGGTGAGCGGGGCGTATTCGATTGCTGTAGCGGCCATGCGGCCTCCTATGGATTGGGCGAAGGGGTTGGAAGCCCAAGGCGAATGGGTAGTTAGCCCGCTTCGGATTGATCAGGAGACGCTTTCGCGGAGCTGCGAGTGGGCATTTTCGCCAGCCATTCCCGAAGCGCCTCGGAGCCTTCGCAGCCCGACCTCCACTTCTCGAACCGACCGGTGTACCCATTCGAATTGGCGACCATACCGCTCAGTGCGACACCGGCATTGGAGGCGGTGGCCAGCACGTCATCGTAGATCGCTAGCATCTGCTTGAGCCCTTCAATGTCTTCGGCGCGGGACGCGGCAATACCTGCGCGCGAAAGACTGTCAGCCGCCTCTGGTGATAGTCCGGAGAGCATTGGGTTTGCCCTTAGCACCGCCTCTACAACATCAGGGTGACTGCCTGCGCGCGCTTCAGCGACTAATCGCTGGCGCTCTTCCGGCTTGAGGCTACGCACAATGGCTCGTAGCTCCTGGTCGGCCAGGAAACCAACAACGTCCGAGCTAGCGCGTGGCGTGACCGCTGCAAAGCCGCTGGCCACTGTTTGGGCCAACGTGAGCATATCTTTTGCCGCCTTCTCCATCGCAGGCATCAGGGCGGGGATGATTCCATCAATCTGTTCTTTGCCCTTGCGCTCAATGGCAGCGGCGTTGAGGTCCTTGTTCTCGCGAATCGAGAGGATTTCTTCTCCGAGGTCCTTGAACGCCTCTAGCGACAAGCCCTGCAAATGGCGAACCGACTTCAGCAAGCCACCGGCCTGCCAGGTTCCTTTGGTGCCATCGGGGCGCTGAATATTGAAGGTTCTTGCCTCTACCTGGGAGTGCTCGTATTCGGAGTAATGGAGGTTGGCCAAGCCAACTTTGAGGACGGATCGTTTGCCGATTTTCATTGAGTTACCTTTTGATTGTTTGGCCGTGGTTCGGCCGGTTTTGGTCTGAGGCTTCGCTCAGGATCTCGAGTAGGGAAACGTTTTGTCGGGTGCCACCGCCGGCTGCTGCTAGGTGCAACTCATCCATAAGGGCGCTGATCTCTCGCACGTCACGATTGAATTGAGTGAGCCCGGATTGCTGACGCAGCTTGGCCACCTGGCTACGGATGTTCATGGCGGGCCTCGATGATCAGTTGGTACTGTTCTGCGACGTGGTCTTTGATGTCTTGCCCATCAGCCAATGGCGGGAAGATCCAAGCGCTAGCGCTTGGGAATGGCCGCATATCCATCACACCTACTGGAGCGGGACGGCGGAGGCTTTCAATTGCGCGGACGTGGAGAATGAACGCCTCTGCTAGATTGGCCGCGTCATAGCTGTTCATGGTGCAGAGTGGGAAGTGCATCACCGTCTGTACGCCCAGGACGGGATAGTTGAACGAATGGCCTACTGTCTTGGGGTAGTCCATCTCCTCCTCAACCGCGTCAACCCTGCAGTCCACCACCGTCAACATAACGAGCACTGTCTCTTCGTCTTCGGTGCCGATCTTCTCTGCAATTCGCTTGAGCTCGGCCCGCATCCACTTAATGCTCATTGCCGCATTCCCTCCATCTGTTCGCGGAGTTCTTCGACGGCCTTCTGTAGCTCTGCAACTTCGATAACCCGGGCAACAGCGCCCAGCCCTTCGATTAATGCTTTGCCCTGGTCGGGCGGTAGCTCGCCGGCGGCAACTGCGCGTAGGATTGATTTGGCTGCGCTGGGTAGGTCGGTATCGTCGAGCTCGAAGCACACTGTCTCGGCAGTTGGCTTGATTGGCGGCACCAGGCGTTCAAGGATCAGTCGGCAAGCCTGCATATCGCCCTTCTTGGCTGCTGTCAGAACCTTTTTTGTCACGGCGTCCGCACCTTCTGCGAGCCGGGCGCGCAGCTCCTGCGTTTGGCCAGAGCGACCACCGGGATTACCTGACTGCCCCGGCTTCCATTTGCCGGCTTTATCGCGATCAGTCATGCGGTGGGCGATTCCATAGCGATGACCGGTTTGTTTTCAGCGAGCGCTATCAGCAGGGCGGATGCTTGAACGCTTCCGTCTGCTGCGGCTTCGCGAAGGCGGCCCCAGGCGGCAGCAACTTCGGAGCGAGTTGGTTTGTGCTGGCGTCCTCGGGCGGGCTTAGCTGTGTTCATAGGTGCTGCCTCGAATGGTTTTTGAGTGGCTCAAAAACTCACATTAGGCATGATCTGATCATTTATCCAGTGCTTTTTAGGTAAACCTAATGTGCTACACATAACGGGATTGAATGGGACTGAAATAGTTGATTTTGACGGGATTGGAGAGGGTGTTTTTGTTGCAGTAAATCGAGGGTAGGCAAAGTGATACAGGGCTGGGATTTCAGCTCAGTCCGAACTCAGATTGAGGATGGAGCAGGGAGGGCTGACCTACCATTTTGGTATCTCAGGTATCCGCGCCACGTTTTGCGAGATGTGAAAACGTGGCACGGATATCTGATGCCGCGGCGTAACTACCGAGCAATCCTAGTCAGTTCAATCGGGTGTTCCTGTCATCGCAACACCTGTTCCAGCCTGCTGTCAGGTCGGTTGCGAAGCAGTGGAATGCAGTGGTATACCTCGCCGAAAAGTCCGAATTGTTATCTCACCTGCAGCTATTATCTTTTCATTTTCTATTACTGAGCACGATGCGATGCCGATAGACGATAAGAAACCAATGCCAGTGGATGGGGCCAGACTAATTCAGGATGTGGTGGCAGAACTGGGGTGGGATGCAGACGCTGCGTCTGTCGCCGAAGGGGTCCGACGCCTCGATATTGGTCTGCCGGCAGAGGACGAGTTCTCAGTAGTCTGCGCATGGCTGGGAAAATGCCAGCTAATGCACAAACTTGACCAGCAGCAGGTGCCGGTCGCCTCAAAGCAGGAATATCAGGTGCCTGATCTTATAGCCAGGTTCTCGACTCAGGCCAACCAATCTCCCATCCTGATTGAAGTGAAGTCGAAAAAGGCCAATGTCCTTTCTTTCACGCCCGACTACCTAAAACGTTTGCAGAACTATGCAGATCTGATGGCGATGCCTTTGTTGGTTGCTTGGAAATTCCATAGCGTCTGGATGCTATTCGAAGTGCGCCATATGACGAAGGCCAAAACGAATTTCAACATCACGCTTAGTTCGGCCATGCGGGAAAATCTTCTCGGTGTTCTAGCTGGCGATGTTGCGTATAGGTTTGGCGTCGGTGTTGGCTTGCATCTTCGATTCCGCAAAGACAAGCTAGTCAATACGGTGCAGACCGAGGACGGCAGCACGGAGCAATGGATGATGACAATTGACGACGTGGTTTTCACCGATCGTGACGGCAACCGCCGCAAAGACGTAGATGGTGAAGTCCAATCGCTGATTACCGCTTGGAATTTAGAGTCGCAAGAGGAGCATACCGACACCCATATTCACCTGCGATTTGTTGCAGGGAAAGAAGGTATACAGTTCGCTCATAAGGCTTTAGTTCAGTTGCTGGGTTGGGAGTCGCCGAGTGACGATCGACTGCACTGGAGAGGCTTCTTGCGGAGGGAACAGATTACTGCAAACGTTAAGAGCTTTTCCGCCGCTTTGGAGGCGGCGTTTCGGGAAAAATTTGTATCCCATATCTTCAATCAGCAACCGGAGACCATGCCGGACTTTCTACTTCCTCGTTGATCAAACCGATTATCTGAGCCGAGACAGAACATCCCGACTGTCTCGAAACAATCGAAATTACCAGAATTGGTAGTTTGACCTGGAGTCAGAGAATATCTCCGATCTGAGGGGGCCTGACCGTGTTGATTGCTAAATCATACGCGGATTTTTACACGTAGAGGCGACTCAGGGTTTAGCACCAAAATTTAAACAAAGACCGCATTTTTGCAGAATATACTGAAATGCGGTCTTTGCCCTAACTGAAGAGTTTGTCGGCAATCGCTACAGGGGCGGTGTCGCACCGGGTTCTAAATCTGAAGAGGTATTTACAACGAGGTCTTTGAGCGGCGCCTCAATGAATATTTGAATTTTGTCAGATGGAGGTTCGTAGAAGGAGACTATTATATTTATTTTATTGGTGTTGATATCTGCCTTTATTGATTTTATCGTGCTTAATAGGATTTCAGCCTCTTCTGCTGAGTCGGTTACGAATAAAATTGAAATCTTGGTAAAGTTTGAGGCGTCTCGCATGCGGAGAGATTGGTTTATAATTTTCTCCACCCTTTCTGAGTCTATGCTACTTGTGAATCTTATATCATAAGCGTTGCGCTCGTGATTATCTATTCCTATGGCGTCAAAAAAGCCATCGTCGTGTATCTCTAGGATGCTATGTCTATTTGTTAACCAGTTTTGAATGATTACGGATACGTCTTTTTTGCTTTCAAGAATGCGCAGCCTTCGTGCGAGAAAAGCTTTGTTTTCTGAAGAGACCTCTCTTACTTCGTTTAAAGCATCTTCGGAAATTTTTACTTTTAGGAATTCTTTTGCATACTGTAAGAATCCTTCAGGTTTATACATTAAAAATGACTCGAGCTTTCCGATTCTTATTGCTTCATCAATTAGCTCTGGGCGAGGACCAGTTGTTTTGATTCCTTCGAAATCAATCTGCGACCACCAGTCTTCTTTGGAGTCGTCAGTTACAAAGATTAGCTTTTTGGATGCATAAGTTTCTGCTTTTTTTAAAATTTGGCTCCAGACGATATAATCGCCATATTTTCTCTTATATATTATTCCTTCATGTATGAAATCGTCAGGTCCGTCTTTGTCCTTTCCTTCATCTTTATAGCCAGGAGGGATTTTCAGTTTATACCTGTTCTCTGCTTCTTTGTTTAAGTTGTCAATGTCTTGTTGGGATGTGTATGCAGCTCCGACTTTTTCATTGAATAATGTTTCAATTCGTTCTTTCAGTGGGTCTGGAGATGTAAGGGTTTGTTGCGCTTGCTGTAATTTATTCAGTTCGCTTAAAAAGTTTTCAGTAAGTGTTTCAAATCCATTTATAAGAGGATCTGGATTGATCAATGCGTGCCTTTTGTGCAGTCTAAGTTTTTCAATCTCTTTCGAAAGAGTTGTTTTTGATAGGTCAATGATATTTCGGATTTCAGAAAATCGCTTTCCTTGGCCAGCAATAACTTTTAAGCGGTTACGTTGAAATTCTAGTGCTACGTGGTGTGGTATCCAAATGCGTTCGGATAACTGCGCTAGGACAGTTAAGAGTTCTTCGCATGTACTGGTTTGGTATCTGTACAGGTTAAGGAGAACGTTAGTGTCAAAAACAAAAATTGCATGTTTCCAAATGTCAGCATAGTCAGCCGAGTTGTTTTGGTCATATTGTGGAAAGAGTCCTTTCATTTGCCCTCCAGGCGATATCGATAAAGCGTTCAGATTACGCTGCTAAATTGTTGCTCTGTTTGAGACAGTCCATTTCGTCCGAGTCGGACCGTTTGGTCTGACTCATCAATTTGCGACAGGGGCGTCCCTGACTCGAGCCACGGTATGAGGATGGCAAATGGCTTTCAAGGCAATTCGCGAAATTTTCGATGTCCCAGTGAGACCAAATCGTCACACAGTGAGATAATTCACTGCCTTTTCGCGTGTATGTAGGGTTTTCACCTGGCACGGCGTCGAGATACCCTGAGAAGTCAGGACATCTCCGGAGCCCCTATGTCAGTCATCGATTGCGATTACCTGCCCGACCCATCCAAGACCACATTCCCGCCCGAACTGGCGCTGCTGATCGTGCGCAAGGCTGCACCTATGGCCGAGGCGTTCGAACAGCAGGCCCTGGACCAGTTGACCAAGGACGCTATCTCAGCAATATCCGCCGGCGCCGATCCGCGCCAGGTGATCAGGCAGCTGAGATTATAACGCCCATGCCGTCCGAGAGCTCATTGCAGGGCCATAGCCAAGAATCTCTCAACGTCGTCAATCATCCCCTTCACCTCTGCAGCCGTAAATTCTTCCGGCTTGCCATGAGCCGCGCTGTTGCGAGTTCCTGCCAAGGCCGTGATTCGTTTTTTCTGAGTGGCGTTGTAAGCGTTCGCTCTAGCCAGATCGTCATTCATTTTGTTGAGGCTGCCGTGCTCTATCCCGTGCGCTGTACATAGATCGCGCAGGGTCGTCTCAAGCACAACTCCTGCAATGACCGCTGCAGCTGTTGCATACCCAGATTTGAGCAGCTCCTCGGCTTGCTCCAGTTCGCTGGTGAACACTTCTGCCTGCACCAGGTTGCGAACGCTGTTGAGGTAGCCACCTTCATAATCTTCTTTGGCTGCCAGAAAGACGGCCTTAACGCGCTGAAGCGTTTCGAAATTGTTTGAGTAGGGGCGCGGCCTCTCTGCTTCGACGAAAGCGGACAAATGATACGATTTTTCGCCACACGCATTTGATAAAAGCGACTTCGCTTTGACAGTCCAGTTGAGAATTAGGTCGGCGTTAATGTGCGGGTATGGGGATCCGCTCAGAGCGCCTTGCTCCATCCGCTTGGTCGCCTCGATAGCTTCGAGTTGCACCTCAAGTTCGCCGAACCGTTTTTCCAAAAGCCTCGTCATGTTCAATTCCCTTTCCGTCTTGGCGATTTTTCTGCATCGATACTCGCTTGCCTTCCTGTGTATTAGCAATAGCGCTGAATTTCCTAGCTGGTGTTGATTGTGGGAGCGGAACCCTTTTACGACTCCCTCGCAAAACTACCGGGATTTCAGTAGAGGCCACGCGAACCCGTGTTATCTCGGCCGTGCAGATACCCCAGATTTGGGGGATGCAATTATTTTGCACACCCCATTGCGTTACCGGTAATGCCGTGACGGTATGATTCACGTTACCGGTAATGAGGAATTCAGATGGCAGACAAACCCGAAAGCCCGAACACGTTGCGCCAGCGAGCATTCAAGGAGCGTCAGAAAGCAGGGGGCTACAAGAACACCACGGTGTGGATTCACACAGAGACGGAGCAGGAAGGCAAGCAGGCGGCACGCGATGGGAAGCCACTTGAGCCGATGGAGTCGAAAGACCCCTTGAGTTGGGCGGCAGGCTGGATCAGCGAGAAGAGTAAGCAGTAGATACGGGGAAATCCCGTATGTCGATCGGCTTAAGCCGTAGCCGATTGAATCGATGGTCCTGATTTGGGCCATCTCAAAAGAGGTGCCAAGCCGCTGCGTCAACAGCGGCCTGGCGATCACACGACGAAGCTTAGAGGCACACGTCATGCAACTTTACCAAAGTACCAGTAACACTCTTAAAGGCCAAGATAAGTCCGAATTTGACGGAGAGGGCTCGGTAGGCATGGAGGCGGAAGACTCTAGCGTCTTACGCCTGCCTATCTTCACCGACAATCAACGAACCTTAGTGGTTGAACTCATCCTGGCAGAGCGTCGCCACGCTACCCGGTGGTGGACGCACCTAAGTGAGATGCGGCGGCGTCAGGAGCTCCCTGAGTGGGTTGCGGCGGACATTGGCAGTCATGATGAGCATGACCTTCTGCTTGAGAGTAGGAAGGCCGTCAATCAGGCTCTGTTCGGCTCGGATGACCTGGGCGGCGATCAGCAATACCGCGCGGTGATGTTGGAGTAGGGCAGGTAAGCAACGAAACCTTTGCAGCATCGAGGGCACTACCCCGAAACAGGGTGGTGCCCTTTTTCATTTGTGGGCGGCGGGTGAATTCTCAGCAAGGTGGTCAGGTCGAGCTGTATGCCTCCAACCACTCATCAACACTCTGGTCCTGTGGTGGCTTAGGTGTGTGTATGGGGGAGTGAGGACGTACCTTGTTACCGTCCTCCCTTATTACCTTGTTTCCGTGGTTTTCAACGCACGTAGTTGAATTCGGCTGAAACCCTTGTAGATCGTGCTCTGTAGCAGGTTCCTTGTGCCCTGGAGTTGTGCCCTCCTTGTGCCCTCCTTGTGCCCTAAAATCGCCGACCGCGCTTGATCAGCATCGATGGTCACGTGTCGGATTGACTGCACGTCAAGGCGCTCATTGGTTACGCTGCCCGCCAGCAAGAAACTGGATAGCTTGCCCATGCATTTGTGGAACCGCTGCATCCGATCTGGCATCTGCAAACCCATGGCCAGCCAGAACTTGTAGAAGTGGCTCCGCTCACCCACACGGAACTCGCCAGCAGGAAGAGGATCACCGGCCTTGCCGCCCGCCGTGGTCCGCTTTCTAGCCAGGTCCACGTTGAAGATGGCGTATGCGGGTTCACCTGTGATCACCGATGCGAAAATTAGAGTCAAACCTGCAGCTCTGCGCTTCCCGTAGTGACCAGTGCGGTGTCCCACGTACTCGTAGGCGTCAATGCCTGCCGCAACCAATACCGATCGGCAGATCTCCCGCGCATTGGCGTTCATCCACTCAGGCGGTACAGGCTTGCCGCTCGCCGGTTGAATGACGAGCTGCCCAAGCTCAATGCTCACCGCGTCACCGCGGCTAAGTAGTTTTGTGGCTAGGCATTCCACTGAATCGACCTCCGCGTAATTCGGCTGGATAAACAACGGGCCGAAGCCCGCCAGCAGCTCGCAGGCAGGCACAAAGGACGCCGCAATTTAGCGGCGTCCTTTGTGGTCTCCGGATTACGACGCTTCGCGCATCAGGATGTACTTGGCAACGCGGTGTGGCGGCCGGCCTGGCTCAGTGGACTGATGCGTCCAGTAGGTGCGGATTTCGTGACCCTTTTTCCTGAGTCGGCGAATGGTGTTTGGTGGCTGGACAATATCCAGGTCCTTTGCGGCCTCGATGGTCGATACCGGCCCGTTTCGCAGGGCCTCCATCATCTTGCGGTCTTGCTCAGTTGAAGAATGGCGTGTCATAGTTTGCCCTTCACGTTGGTGCTATCCAGTGTGTTTTCGCTAAGGCGGTGTTCTAGCACCGCCTTGGCAATCTCCCGCGCAGTCCTGCGCAATCCCCACTCCTTATTCTTTTCGCACTTCACCGTGCGCCGACCTTTGCTGCGCGCTCGACGAACGCCTTCAGCTCGGATGCCAAAGCCAGGCGCCGGCGCCCGATCTTGAAAGTCTTGATTTCGCCTTGGGCGATAAGCTCGTATGTGGCGGAGCGAGAGATGCCCAAGATTCGGGCAGATTCCTCGACGCTCAACGACAGCGGCGCCATTTTTTGAGGTGCTTGTTCCATAGGATTCTCCAAATGCCCATCGAGAGTGATTGGGCAATGTGAGAATCCTATTGCGGTATTTGCATGTAGTCAACTGCAATCATAAGCTGATTGTGAACGCATGGACTTCGGCGGACGCAAAAGGTACGATTCGATTTATGCGTAAATTGATGAGTGCAGATGAGATGGCTAAGAACAAGCCCAACCAGGGCGCACGGAAGACAGAGACCTTGACTTTACGTCTCGACCCCAAGGTTAAGCTGATGATCGAGCTCATCTCTCGCATTCGACGACAGTCCATCACCGGCGTGGTGGAAGCTGCGATCGAGGAAATCGCTTTTGATTTAGACGCCCCGGTCGTATCGGCGGGCGAGCCATGGCCTATGTCTCTGCTGAGCGCAGTGAGCGAAATATGGTCGACAGATGAAAGTGAGCGCTTTATCCACCTATGCACCCACCTTCCTTCTCTGATTACTTACGAGGAGCAGCGGATTTGGGAAACGATTAAAGCGTCCAAAGTCTTTCTAACCGATGGCATCGAAGAAAACGCTCAGTTTTGGGATGTTCCAGGGGTTGGATACATTGACAAGCATAGCGTCCGAATTTGGTGGCCTGATTTGCTGGCTCACGTTGAGGAAAACAAAGAAAGCCGCACCATCGTGCCCTTTGAGCCGCCTCTCTAAATCAGCTCTACCGCGGCGGCCTTGGTGCCTGGCGCCAAGTGCGCGTAGCGCAGCGTCATTTTGATATCGGCGTGCCCCAGTAGATCCCGTACCGTGTTGAGCGGTACGCCGGCCATTACCAGGCGTGACGCAAAGTCGTGACGCATATCGTGCCAGCGGAATCCGTCGATCTGCGCCCGCTCAAGCAACTTGAGCCAGGCGCTTTTGATGTCCTCAAATCGACCGCCGCCCTGACCTGGGAAGACATACGTCGACTTGCTCACCTGCTTCTTCCAGGCTTCCAGCACACCAATAGTCTCCTTGTTCATCGGGATGTGGCGCGTATCGCTTGTTTTGGTGGTGGCCCCGGCGACTGTGATTGTCTTCGTGTTGAAGTTCACCGCTGACCATTCCAAGTCGAACAGCTCTCCGCGCCTCATGCCGGTATTCAACGATATCAACACCATTGGCTTCAGGTGATCGGTGAAGGGCAGTTGCAGGAGGCTTGGCATCGGCTCTTTGTTGCGGTCTGTCCGCCAAGTGTTCGCACTCTCACGCTCGACCCTCATTTCATCCTGTCGAGCGTCCAAGGCCTCATGTAGGCGCTTGGTCTCGTCGGCAGCCAGGTAGCGAATCACCCCCTTTGAATCGACTTTGAGCTGTTTCAGCTTGGCAAGCGGGTGTGTGTCGATGTACTCCCACTCAACGGCACGACTGAAAACACCACTGATCGAGCCCATTTTTCGATTCACCGTCGAGGCCTTGTTGCCGGCCTGCATCCATCCGGTGCGGATCTGCTCCAGGTCTCGTCCGGTGATCGCGTCCAGGCGCTGGGACATGATTGGGTCGAAGTTATTGCTGAGGGTGTGCTGCGTCTTCTCGTGGCCTTTGTGATGAGCCTTAAACCACGGCATATAGGTGTCGTCGATGAAATCGCGCAGTGAGGGCAGGGCTGACCCCTTACGGCCCTGGGCGATGGCCAGGGGCTCGCCGTGGGCGTGGGCATCGGCTAAGTACTGGGCGGCCTCGGTTCGGGCTAGGTCAAGAGTAAGCACGCCGACACGCCCAAGGGTGGCGTTCTTGTTTCGGCCCCACGTGACCATGTAGGACTTATGACCGCTGGGCAGTACGCGAATAAAGAAACCGGGTTGCGCGGTGTCATGCACGCGGTATGCTTTCGCCTCGGCGGCTAGGCTGCCAATAAGCTTCTGAGTGATTTTGGTTTTCAAGGGTTCGACCGTGACAGCAGGGTGGCAGCAAAAAGCACTATACCGCTCGATATTCACGGACTCAATGGGACTAAAAGGCCCAGTAATCATGGGCTTGTGGCTGTACCTGTTGGGTCTAAATTGACCCTCCTAAGGGGAAGGTTGGCCGTTCGAACCGGCCCTGGGACACCATCTTCTGCGCTTCATGTTATTGGCGTTCGCCATACACAAGACCTTCGCTCCCTTGCCTGGCCATCATCTCTCCCGAAAAGAGGGGAGGTATTCAGCTCATGGGGCCGGAAACTACCGCTTTTTGATACGTCTGGTTTGTTCTTCTATATAGAGGGACGGCGAACTGGAAGGAAATCTCCATTTTTTTGGTTTAGGCGCTTGACGCCCTTGGTGGATTCTGTAGAATTCGCCTCCCGCTTACGAGAGATCGCAAGCGCAAGTGGTTGAAGTTGTTGAAGAAATCTTCGAAAACTTCTGAAAATTACCGCTTGACAGCA